>NZ_JXUW01000033.1 GCF_000949255.1 Ferrimicrobium acidiphilum DSM 19497
AACGGCCAAGGCGCAACGGTGGGATCCAATAGAGCTCCTACGAGTTCTCCTTGAAACCGAGATCGACGGGAGAAATGCCTCGACACTACTCGTGAGACGCGCGGTTGCAAACCTGCCTGGCAATAGAACCCTGGCTGGGTTTGACCATTCGGTCTCATCGGTGCCCACCCATGTCATTAACGCACTTGGTACCTTGGAGTGGATACGGCGAGCAGAGAACCTCGTTGTCTGTGGTCCGCCAGGGACGGGTAAGAGCTTCCTTGCAGAGGCACTGGCATCCGAGGGGATCGAGGCTGGTATGCGAGTATCGTGGTTTAACTCCGAATCGCTTGCCCAAACCATCGCAACGGCCAAGGCGACCGATACCCTTAGTTCAACCCTGGCCAAGTTCAGACGTCTCGATCTGGTCATCATCGATGATCTAGGGATCCTACCGATTGGTGAGAACGACTCCGAAGCGCTCTATCGCGTCGTCGAGACCTGTTATGAGACCACCTCGTTGATAGTGACCTCTAACTTTGGACTCGCTTCCTTTGATGAGATCCTCAACCCAAGATCGATTGCTGCAGCGCTTGTCGACCGCCTGGCTCACCATGCCCATCTCATAGAGACGACCGGCGAGTCCATCCGACTCTCACAGGCTCTCTCGGGCAAGGGGGTGATGCCCCTCTAACACCAATCCCAAATGAAAGCTTGGTGCGACACGCTCTTCAAGTGGCGCCTTCACCCGTGCAAAACTAGTGTCCGTCACCGTGCAACTTAGGTGTCCGTGAGCATGCAGGTTGAGATGTCCCTTGACAGATAGCGATGATTTCTACTGGTGTTACAGCACTGGTAGCCTTGTCAGTAAGCCGTTGGCAGAACAAGCCCCAGCCCTGTTCGAGAATTGACCTGTTAAGTCCGGACTTTGCCTTAACGTTCTTGCCAGGCTTGTCTTTCGTTCCTTTGGCTGACTTGGTCATGTTTTTAATCTTTAGTCCTGATGAGCTAGCGCACACCACAGATGCATGTAATGCTTGTGCTATCCTTTGTACATCTGAAGAAACAGGTGCCAATTACTTCGAGAGCCACAACGATCCAACTGTTCAGGTAAAGCGACTGAGCAAGCGGATTGAAGCTCTCGGGTTTGAGGTCACCGTAACCGAGAGGGTTGCCTAGGCCAGAGCATCTCACAACGCAAAGACCAGCTCGCATCGTCGGATGCTTAGGTTTTGTCGTCCCAATTCTCCAGGTGGTGGGGCATTACACTTTAGTGTCTCTAGTGAGATCAAGTCATAGTCGCGCACCAGATCGGTTGTGGTCCACTCGATCCAGTCTTTACGTCGGTCTACTTCTTTGGCTGCGAGCTTAGCTATGGCTAGTTTGGTGGCCTTATAGCGGTTGGAGCCCTTGACTTGTCTGGCGAGCCTCCTCTGTAAGCGTCTCTTGCGTTGATGCTCTCCTTTGGTGAGAAGTTCTGGCATATCGAGAAACTCACCGTTAGACGTAGCCACCGTAATCGCGATGCCCATGTCAATACCAATGACGAACCCTGTTGACTTGCGCTCAATCTGTGGAGCTAGACGTGTGAAACTAACAAACCATCTGCCAGAACGATCCAGGGTGACTCTGGCAGACGATGCTGTTTCGATGTCACTCCATTCACGAGTGACGCGGAATTTGACCCATCCGCACTTAGGAACGAATACCTGACCCCATCTACGATTAATGCACCTTACAGACAGATCTCGTACAGCAAAACCTTCATTGATGCCAGCCTTGTGCCAAGTCGGACGTCCAAAGTGATCTGGTCTCTTCCACCAGTTTTGAAACGCCTGGCTTAGGTCTCGAAGAGCTTGCTGCTGGACTGCGGCAGAACCTTCCTTGAGCCATGTCTCTTTACGAGCTTCGGCAAGTTCTAGCATCCCAAGAATGGGTAGTGATCTTTTGTGATCGTTCGCGTCTCCGCAAGTTGTGTTGTTCGAGAGCGAGATTCCAGACATAGCGAGCATCGGAGCAGTGACGCGCAAGAACAGGTAGTTCCTGTTCTCCTGGGTACAGGCGCTCACGAATGCTCATGCTCGTAGTATTGGCCGAGGGTCTGACAGTCTTGACGGATACGGAGAAATCCAGCTCAGCATGCGCCTATCCATCCCCGCCCTCACAGACGGGGTCTTCCGGCGCTCTTTGATAAACTCAGGCCTCTCGCAACAGAGGCTCGATCTCAGGAGGTGCAGCTTTTAGGCCGGTGGGTCAAATCGACCATCGGCTGCGAGCCAACCACCGTCGACGACCAGATACGAGCCGGTGACGTACGAGCTCGCATCAGACGCTAGAAAAACAACTGCTCCTACCATCTCTGATGGTTGTGCCCACCTCCCCAGCATGGTCTTATCTCGATATGCCTCATACCAGCTCGTATTACTTTTGATCTGTTCGGTCAGCGGAGTCTCAACAACACCAGGAGCGATTGCATTGGCTCGCACTCCTTGGGGTCCAAGCTCAGCTGCCAGAACCTTAAGCATCTGAAGTACCCCTGCCTTCGTCGCCGCATAGACCGCCTGGCCAGGCTCCACAACCTGGGCACGGATACTCGAGAACGCGATAATGCTGCCGCCACCATTGGCCGCCATCGCACGCCCGAAATCTCGCATCACACGAAAGTTGCCCTTGAGATTGATCTCGATCACTCGGTCAAACTCGTCATCACTGACCTCGGTAATACGTTTACGTACGTTGATGGCAGGCGTCGACACAACGATGTCAGGTATACCGAAGGTCGACAACAGATTGGAGCTTGCTCCAGGATCAGCGACGTCAAAGTGAAACGACCGGGCTCCGGAGATATCGGCCGCGACTTTCGCAATCGCTTCATCATTGATATCGGCACACCAAACCTCGGCTCCAAAGGCAGCCAACCCCTTAGCCGAGGCGGCCCCTATCCCACTTCCGGCTCCGATCACCAACGCACGCTTCCCACTCAGATCAAATAGTCGTGCAAACTCCTCCATAACCCCTCCTTCGTAATGTCTCTACCTTATCCCCGGTTCATATAGCCTGGGAGTACGCACCCAATGTCAATTAACCAATAGACACCAAACGACGCACTTTCGCACTTGTGCGAACAGAGAAGAGGAACCGCCGTGGACGACGACCGACTTATCACAATCGACACCCTTATGAACAGCATCGAGCAACGAGCCGTGCAGCTCCCTGGAGCAGATCCGGTACCAACCTGTCCAGAGTGGGATGTGAACGCACTGATTAATCACCTTGCGATCGTCCTCTCCCGGATGAGGATTCGAATCGAGACCAACGCCGATCCAGATCCAGATGCGATGCCATCGACACCTCCTAATGGTATGACGGCACCAGAGTGGCTCTCGTTGAGCTACCGGGAACTTAAAACAACGTTCCTAAACCATGAACCAGAAGATCCGGCATGGAACTGGACTGGAGAGAATCAGATCGTAGGTTGGTACATCCGTCGACTCGCCCACGAACTCGCCATTCACCTCATTGATCTAGACGCCGCCTCGCCCTCATCCACGCCACCCGAAGAACTTGGTATCGATGCAGCGTTAGCTGCTGATGGGCTCGATGAGTTGCTCACCGTGTTCCTGCCGACGCGCAGCCCACGAAGCACTCATCCCATGGAGCATCACGTGCTCGCACTGACCCCTACAGAAAGCCCAGGGCAGCCTTGGTATGTCGAACTCAACGGCCTCGAGATCTCGGCCGGACACGACGAGAGACCGGCAGATGCCACCATCAAGGGAAGCAGCGTTGCGCTCTATCTCTTTGGTTGGAATCGTCCTGCAGAAGGACTCACCACCACTGGAGACTCCACCGCAATCCAAGACTTCTCGAGCATTCCCCGCTGATCTACTGGAAGAATATCGCATCTAATCACCGCGCCGTCGGTTAACACTGCGAGATTGTCATCGAACTGGGCCGAGCGTCGTGTCGCCCAACGGTGGCGGCGATGCCCTTCGTTGAATTTTCCAAACTTTTCTCTGGCGGCTCTGCACGGATGAGCACCTCGGTCATCTGCGCTAGGCGAGGGATTCCACTACCACAGATAGCAATAGTTCCAGCACGCGAGTAGTACACTCTGTGCGCCGTCGAGATGCTACCGAGAGGATATCGCAGAATACAAGCGCTGTCATCGCCAGACGTCCTACACCAGTTAGGCTACAAAGATGGGGTTAACCGGCCAAAGGCGACTGAGGCAGATAGCGTCGTTGGCTCTTTTGCCGCTGATTGCACTCCTGGCGAGCTGTGGTTCGCCAGGGGCAACGCCAATCGCCAAGCCCGTAGTTCAAAACAAAACCCCTGGAAAGCTGCTTGCTACAAAATTCCCGACGATCAAGCTGGCTTCGGCGGTAGCGATCAACTGGGGGAACTCGCCGAATTTAAACCTTCAAGGAGCGAAACTGATCACTAGATTCGGAGTGACCTACATAACCGAATTGGTTGGAGCAAAAAGTCAGCTATTTGTCCGAACTACACCCAAGTCGAGCTGGGACAACCTTGGAAACCTACCTGGCGATGTTGTGCAGTTAGATTTTCCAAGTCCCAACGACGGATTCGCCCTTGCCGAGACCAATGGTCCAGGCTCGGTCCTTGACTTATATTCGACCTCTGACGCTGGTAGGTCATGGAAGCCGGTCACTAGCGCTTCATTCATACAGGTCCATTTTTTCAACTCCCGAGACGGTATTGCCCTATTTGGCGCCTCCTCGAATGCAAATGGAGTCCCCTCTCTGTCGATCTCATCCACTACGGACTCCGGGAAAACCTGGAACTCCGCAAGCTCGCTTCCAGTGGAGAGTTATGGTTACCTGATCCCTCGTTACGTAAGTTTCTCATTTGGATCACCGGAGACCGGTTACTTAGCAATCGGCAGCGAACCTGGTGCCGGATCGCAATCAAAGATCCTCTTTAGGACGGACAATAGGGGGCAGACATGGCGGGAAGTGTCCAAGTCTCCTAGCCAGTACTCGCCATCAGCCTTACCAATGAACGGATATCTTGAACAGATCAGCTTCACTTCGGCCACGACTGGCTACTTGGTAGAAGCGCGGGGGCCCCGTGGAGCCCTCTATTTCACCTCTGACGGCGGAGTTCATTGGTCGGCGGTGCAGATCCTCTCCACTAGCGCTTCTCCGTCTACCTCACTGGCTTACTTCCGGTCCACTACCCCCTTTGGGGCCGTTGCCCTCACAAATATTGGATCGCTGTGGAATCAGCTCCGACCTGGGTCGCCATGGGTCGATCTTTATCCTCCTTACTGGGCCGAGAAGCTGTCTATCAATAAAGGAACCCTTGCAGCAGTCTCAAGAGGAGGGCGGGCACTCGAAATACCGGTAGCCTCGGGGGATCCCATGGCAGCTACAAAGACCCCGGCATCCACTTTGCTCGACTTTCAGCTCTTTGATGCGACGAAAATTGCCGTGTCGAACAGAGCTATTTGGACTCAAGTCCGCTCTCAAGCTTGGGAAAGGGCACCTTTGCCAAAGGGAGACCAGGCCCTTTTCGCCGACTTTGCGACGCCGTCCACAGGGATCGTGGCGGCCATTCCAAACCGAAACAGCATTCTCTCTACCACAGACGGTGGCAGACGCTGGGAACGAGTCTCCGTTCCGTTCATGCCTCTTTCACCCGATGTATTGAGCGCCAACGACTGGTGGATGATCGGTGGCACAGTCGGTTCACCCGTCAATAACCCTTACAAGAAAAACGTTCGCGTAATGACTTACTACCTTTACCACACCACAAACGCTGGAAGAAGTTGGACACGATACTCGTCTAGCCTTTGGTCGCAGATTTCGCCATATGGAGTGAAATTCTTGGACAGTTCGGTTGGATACTTATGGACGTCAAATCGACTCTTTCTGACCACCGACGGTGGAAGAAACTTCGTGGCTAGGAATCTCCCAAGCTGGCTGAATATCTCGTCAGGACACGGACTCGCCCCTGGTGGAAATGGAAAAGCATGGATCGCCGATGGATCATACCCGTTGTTAGCAACCTCCAACTTCGGTGCGAGCTTCGATGTCGCTTCAAGCAAAAGCTAGTGCTAGTAGACTTCGCGAAGTAGTGGTCGAAAATTACAATCCGCTATGCTGACGCTTTTCTGTACCTGACCAGCGACAAAGGAAGCTAACTATGAATAAGTTCGGAGGATTAAATTGGGTAATCCCGATGGGCAACCCTTTCGGCTATCCGCAGAGATAACTTGCGTCGACTGCTTGGGACGAGCTTTTTTGATGCCCCGATCCTATCCGGATGAACCTCTCGCCGTCGGTGACGTGCTCAGCTATAGGTGCCAAGATTGTGGAGACAGGTGGGACCTCGTCGTCGAGGAGGATGATCTCGATCCAGACTAACAAAAAACATTGAGGCACCGACAGGACGGCTGCAATCCGCTTGTTTGATGAGGTGCCACTGCTGACCAGACAACCAGGACTCAGCTCCCGTTTCGACGCCAACCACTGCTACTTTCGCACAGCTTGCAAGCGGAGCACCTATCTCCGCCCTTCGAGTGCCCACCGCGGTAGACCAGAGGAGGAGAGATTGTGACCTCCTCTCCAAAGTGGAGGAGGGAGCCTCCTTGATCGCTCACGTAGTGATCGATAGTTGAAGCTTCACTGAGTCGCCATGCCTGACGTTGGTAGAGCTAGAGTGCAATATCGGTCCGTACACCTCGATCGTATGTCTTGGGGCAGTTGAGATTATATTTTTAGCTGCTTTCTTACCTGGGTCGCACCTACGGTCAGACGAAAGACGGCAGAGGCGAGCTTTGCTCTTGCAATTCTTCTTGTCCGCGCCTCCACGCTCATGGCAAAGCAGGTTCGCGAATGTGGACGTATTCAAGTCGGTCATAAGGGCTAAATCCGAGATCTGCAGAAGAATCGCCGGCGTCGGTGGTCGTCATCACAACCTTACAAACCCAAGAATCGTCTCGTTGAAGCGACACCATCCCTTAAGGATTACAGCCAACGAGGGCGAACTCCTCGGCTCCATAATCTGACCTTATCAACACCGGATCCGTCAGCCATTAAACGTCTCCTAAGATCGGGGCGGGGTCGGGGGAAGGATAAGTAGCACCCAAATGCACACCGATCGCTCGTTGCCGTCAGTTTATAGGCTAAGTTTAGATGCGTTGGGATCGACAAGGAGAGGGGGAGGGGTGGCTCATTCGCTTCGGCACCTGGCACGGTTAGCAGCATTGGTCACTAGTGGGGCGCTCATGCTCGCAGCCTGTGGATCATCGAGCACGTCAACTACATCCTCAACGAACAAGAGTGCTCCGCTTCAGACTCTCACCATCGGTTCGTCGAATGTCTTCCCGCCAACCTTGAACCCAACGGCCAATGCCTCACAAGCTATCGATGAGGTGATCGACTACAACGTGCTCCAACATCTCGTTCAACTTGCGCCCAATGGGTCGATAGTCCCGGTGCTAGCCAGCTCCTATACCGTGAGTGATGCGAACAAGGTCTACACGTTCACGATTCGAAAAGGTGTCAAGTTTTCTAACGGCGATCCTCTTACGCCAGCGGATGTTGTTTTTAGCTTGAAACGCGTATATGCCCCTGGCTCGACGTATCCTTACGGCAAAATTTTTGATGTCTCGTCGGTGAATCAAGTCGGTTCAGACCAGGTTCGAGTGACCTTGACGACCCCAAGCTGGAACTGGCTCTACGACTTGGCCGCCTACTCCAACGGCGTCATCCTCGATCCATCCACCATCTCGACGATGGCAACCGACCCCATCGGCACTGGACCTTTTAAAGTAACTGGCGAAGTCTCTAATTACTCGGTCACCTTGGCAAGGAACTCCCAGTATTGGGGGTACAAACCCCACGTCTCCGGAGTGGTCTTTCGCTACTTCTCCAACGCAAACTCCTTGAATGCCGCCTTGCAAAGCGGTCAGGTCAACATGATTGACAACCTCTCCGCCCCGTCAGATGCGACGCTCTTCAAATCCAACCCCAAGTACAAGGTGGTATCGGGTCTTACTAATGGCAAGGTTCAGATGACCCTGAACAACACCTACGGGCCACTGAGAAACAAGCTCGTGCGCCAGGCCATCCTATTTGCGACTGACCGCAAGGCGATCATGGATGCCGCCTCCGGAGGCTATGGCCTGATCGACGGCACCGATACGGTGCCAGCCGATCCGTACTATCTCAACCTCGCTAACGAGTACTCATACAACGTCAAAACAGCCAGAAAGCTGATGGCAAAAGCAGGGTACGCCAAGGGATTCAACCTCCAACTAGTGCTTCCACCGTACTTCTACGCGAAGCTGGCGGCCCCGCTGATCGTCTCCGAACTTGGAGCCATTGGCATCAAGGTAAGCGTCTCCACTATCGACTTTCCACTATGGATATCGCAGGTATTCGAGGGTGGCAACTTCCAGGCAACCATCATCGATCAGGCGGAGGGTCGTGACGTCTCCAACTATGGAACTACTGGTTACTACTGGCACTACGCCAAGACGCCCGAGGTTGCGAGCGAACTAACTGCCGCCAACGCTGCACCCACCAAGGCACAGTGGATCGCGGGCTATCAGAAGGTCCTCAAGCAGATCACCTCGGATGCAGTCAATGATTGGCTCTATATCGCACCTTTTATCACCGTTATCGACAAGAATATCGTGGGCATTCCTACCACCGCTTACACGGAGTCCTACAACCTCTCCTATGTCGGCATCGGTGGCAGCATCCCAGCATCGGCGCAGCGTCTCGGATATCTCAGCTAACTCGATATTGCCGGTGACATATTGGTGCCAAACCGCGGAGCTGGCATGATGGACGAACCAGCCAAGGAGGAGAGCCGTGCAGATCGCTGAGCTTCCTGTAGTAGGTGATCCCACCCCCCAAGCTAGGGCTAACCGGCACGAACTTCTGCGGTTCCTAATCCGGCGCATCTCCTCACTGTTGATCACCATGTTTCTGGCCTCTGTGCTCATCTTTTGGATTCTCAACATCCTGCCGGGCAAGCCAGCACAGGTGATTCTCGGCACTCAAGCGACTCCAAGCTCGGTAGCAGCTCTGACCGCAAAGCTTGGACTGAACAGGCCGCTCGTTGATCAGTACGTACATTGGATATATGGACTCATCACCCTGCATCTCGGCAACTCCTATATCTCATCACAACCAATAGCTCCCGTGCTCGGGGCTGCCCTGGAGGTCACGGGACCGCTCGTCCTGGGTGGACTCCTAGTTGGGATCATCATCGCCGTTCCTCTTGGAATCGCGAGTGCCGTCCGCCACGCCACAAAGTCAGGAGTCGTGCTATCTGGTCTCGCACAGATCGGTATCGCAGTGCCGAACTTCGTACTAGGAATCCTACTCATTATCGTGTTTGCGGTCGATCTCAAGCTACTGCCAGCAAGCGGGTTCACCACCTGGTCAACGAGCATTACCGGAGCATTGCAATCGCTAATTCTGCCCGCTATCTCCCTCGGAATCGTGGAGGGTGCAATCCTTGCCCGCTACTTTCGCACCTCGGTGGTGGAGGTTCTCGAGGCGGACTACCTCCGCACCGCTCGCGCTAAGGGTCTCCGACCAAATCAAGCTCTCATTCGCCATGGACTTCGCAACGCAAGCATCCCGGTGCTCACCGTCCTTGGTCTAGAGCTTTCGGGCCTCATCATCGGAGCGGTGGTGATCGAAGCTGTCTTCACCCTTCCGGGCCTCGGAAGCCTACTACTCTCTAGCGTGGCGAATCGCGATCTAATCACCGTCCAAGATATCGTGATGCTCGTCGCAACCACCGTACTCGTCGTCAACCTCATCGTCGATATTCTCTACCGGATCATCGACCCCCGCATGGGGCTGCGTTCATGAGCAGTTTCGAGGCAAACGGAGAGGCGGGCGACAACGTGCGGCGGGCGACCCCAGGGCACAAGGTATCACCGCTGCGGCTACTCTTGTCAAGTCCGAGTGCTACGACAGGAGCGATTATTGTGGCTGTCACGATTATTGTGGCGATCGTCTCTATCTGGTGGACACCGTATGGCCCCCTCACTGTTAATACTGGTTCCGAGCTCCTCCGCCCAAGTCTCGCTCATCCACTTGGAACCGATCAATACGGTCGCGACGTGTTATCACGCTTGATGACCGGAACCCAGATTACGTTGCTATCTAGCTTGGGTGCGGTGATCATCGCTCTTCTGATCGGCGTGCCTGCCGGCCTCGTTGCCGCCTTCAAAAGGGGGGCCACCGGAGAGGTGATCATGCGTGGCGTTGATCTCCTCTACTCCTTTCCGGCGTTGCTCGCCGCTATCACTCTGGTCGCTGCGCTTGGTGCCTCCACGCTAACGGCGACTCTCGCCATCGGGATAGCCTCGATCCCGGTCTTTGCGAGAGTCACCCGTTCTACCGCACTCGGAGTTCTCTCGACGGATTATGTCCTGGCTGCGCGGGCCTACGGACGCTCGAACCTTCAGATCGCAAGGCGACATGTACTACCCAACATCATGCCGATATTGGTGGCACAGATTGCCCTTCTGTTATCGGTGACAATCCTGGCGGTTGCTGCACTCTCCTATCTCGGCCTCGGAACCCCTCCACCCGCCCCCACATGGGGAGGGATGCTAGAGAGTGCCCAAAACTATCTCTATCAAGATCCGCTCTTAGCTCTGTGGCCAGGGATAGCCATTGCCGTGACCGTCTTTGGTCTCAACGCGCTCGGCGATGGTCTCCGCGATCTCCTAGATCCCACGCTAAAGGGTCGCCAATGAGTCTGCTTGAGGTCTCTGACCTCCAGCTCACGATAGGTAACATTGAACTACTGAAAGGCATCAGCTTCTCGATAGAACCCACCGAGCGTCTTGGTCTCATCGGTGAGTCCGGGTCCGGAAAATCATTGACTGCTCTCGCGGTGATGGGTCTGCTGCCACAGCGAGCCCATCTCTCCGGTTCGGTGCGCCTAGCAGACCAGGAACTCACCAACCTCCATGAGCGTAACTACGCTAACTTACGCGGCAATAGGATCGCCATGATCTTTCAAGAACCCATGACGAGCTTGAACCCTCTCATGCGAGTCGGTAAGCAGGTTGGCGAGGTGTTCCGAATTCACCACCACCTCTCTCGCAACGAGAGCGCGACGCAGGCGATATCCCTGCTTGAACGTGTCGGTTTCGATGCGCCAGCACAACAGGCCCGAGCCTTCCCACACCAGCTCTCAGGGGGACAGCGGCAACGTGTGATGATAGCTATGGCGATCGCCTGCAACCCTGACCTGATTTTGGCCGATGAGCCGACGACTGCACTCGACGTTACCGTTCAAGCCCAGGTGCTCGAACTCCTTCAGGATCTCACTGCAGAGCACGGTTGCGCGCTGATGCTTATCAGTCACGATCTCGCAGTAGTCGCAAACGTCTGCGATCGGATCCAGGTAATGTACGGCGGTGTTGTTGTCGAGTCCGCCACCACACAGGAGCTTTTGCGTGCGCCACAACACCCCTATACGCGTGCACTGCTAGCAACCTCACACGGTATCGAAGATCTAGACCATGAGCTATTCGGCCAACTTCCCACAATCCCAGGCGTTGTAGCCGAGGCAGGCAAGTTTCCTTCTGGCTGTACTTTTCGTGGTCGATGCGAACGAGAATCGAATCGCTGCACTAACATGCCGCCGTCAACCGGTGGATCACATCAAGTGCGCTGTTGGCACCCCTACGGATCGGACCAGTAAGCTTTGCCTGCGTTACCTTCCGATCCAAACGTGTTCACTCTCAAACATGTAAGTCGAATCTATGGCGGTCGCGGTCGCAGCGTACGGGCACTCAACGACATTAACCTCACGGTAGAGGCGGGTGAACGTGTAGGAATCGTAGGCGAATCCGGCTCGGGTAAGTCGACGCTGGCGAGATTGTTGGTCGCGCTGGACACTCCAAGCGCAGGTGAGCTGCAGTTCCATGGGCGACCACTACCCACAGCGAGAGCGGGACTGCTTGATTTCCGCCGTCAAGTCCAGATTGTCTTCCAAGACCCTTTTGGCTCCCTCGACCCTAGGCTGACCGTCGGCGTATCAATTGCGGAGCCAATACGTTCTCTACAGCTTGCAGGGAACGAACGAGATCGGGTTTTAGAGATCCTGAGTGCGGTCGGGCTACCCCTCAACAGCGAAAGGTTGTACCCACACCAGCTCTCAGGGGGACAGCGGCAACGGGTCGCAATAGCACGTGCACTTGCTCCTCAACCCTCTGTTCTTATCGCCGATGAGCCAGTTTCGGCGCTCGATGTCTCTGTTCGAGCCCAAGTGCTCAACCTCATCGCCAAGTTGGTGGAAGAATTAGGTCTCACCCTTGTCTTCATCTCCCACGACATGGCGGTCATACGCCACATCTGCTCTCGAGTCATCGTCCTCTATCGAGGGGAACTCGTAGAGGATAATTCAACCGAAAACATCTTCACCGACCCACAACACCCATATACGCGGGAACTGTTGCGATCGATTCCTCGCTTACCTAAATGACCGTTTTTACTCATCTCCGGGCGCTCACTCCAAAAGATTAGACTCCACCTAAGTGCCTGATTTGTCCCCACATAATCGTGTAGCCCTCGTAACCGGAGCCAACGGCGGATTGGGGCGATGGTGTAGCCTCGGGCTTGCGCGGCGTGGCAGCGTCGTCGTTCTTGGTTGCAGAAGTCTTCAACGAGGACAGGAAGCTATCGACTGGATTCACCAACGAGTCCCCGGAGCTGAGCTCGAACTGCTGCAGATCGATCTAGCGAGGTTATCGTCGGTACGGGCTGCGGCTGATGAACTCATGGAACGACATCCAACTCTCGACACATTAGTGAACAATGCAGGAGTCATGATGCTACCTCGAGCCATGACTGAGGACGGGTTCGAGCAGCAATTCGGTATCAATTACCTCGCGCATTACGCCTTAACAGCGCACCTCTTCCCAGTGCTCATGGCTAGTGACTCTCCGAGGGTAGTTTCAGTCGCAAGTCTGGTAGCCAATCAGGGCCGCATTGAACTCGACGATCTGCAAGGACTGACACGCTATGGTCGTTCACGCGCCTATGCCCAGTCCAAACTCGCTAATCTACTATTCGCCCGGGAGCTTGCTCGAAGGATAGATGCGCAAAAGCTCCCAATGACTAGCGTTGCCGCCCACCCAGGATTCGCGAACACCGGTCTTCAACGACGGACTGGTCGGGCCAACCTTGGACGCATAGGCGAGATCGCCATGACGGGGGCCAATCTCCTCTTTGCGCAGACGGCTGAGCGAGGCGCAATTCCACTAATCCAAGCAGCAACCGACCCCCTCGTCACCAATGGTAGCTATCTGGGTCCAAATGGCTTCAAAGAACTTTGGGGGCGTCAAGCGCGTCCGGCTCAACTACCGAAAACTGCTCTCGATGTCCACGTCGCTAGCGAACTATGGAGGATCTCTGCTGCCATCAGCGGCGTCGGCTTCCCAATTTGAAATACAAGAGAGCGCACCTGTCTCGCAGGGCCGCAGCTAGGCATCCAGCACCCATCCGGTCTGCCTGCACATGCGGGTCTTTCTTGCCCATCAGTCGCTTAAACCCGGGAATGCATACCGCTGAAAACAGTATCGATGCCAGTTGGAAACACTTGACCGAACTGGCTCAACTGCACTGGGGTCCCATTACTCGATTGCTTTCATCCGGTTGTAGTGGAATCAAAACGCTCCTCCTCGAGGAGCTGAATTCCGCTATCGCCCTATGGCTAGATGTTTCCAAATGTTCGGCAACTGCTGCAAAACAGTTGCTGTAGAAACTCCAAACTTGGATCTTGACGACCTGCTCGCGCTAAGGATCAAATATTCTCAAGTCCACTTAGGACGTAGTCGCCAGTCCTCATTCGCTCTTACTGCTTCGTCGCAGAATTCGGCATCTTCGCCAACTGCCAACATTGCTGCCAACATTGCTGCTGGCATTACATAGGCTCTCCAGGCGCTTTCAGTCCCCGGCTGTATCCCCAATTGCGAGCAGGTCCAGTCAGACTGGTATCTTGGTGTTGGCGCCTACGATACCGCCTTGGCAACAAAGACTGGAATGTGGCGGGAGGTCTTTGTTTGGTATTCAGCATAAGGAGGAAAGGCGGCGACTGCCCGATCCCACCACAGTACGCGCTCCGCTCCCTCAACCTCTCGAACAATCGCATCCATCAAAATGTCTCTGTCATGAATAGTGACCTTGTCTGGATGGGCAACCAGATTGTAGTACCAAAAAGGATGTTCTGGTGCGCCACCCTTGGAGGCTATCAAGGCATATTCACCTTCATGCTCAACCCTCATCAAAGGTGTCTTTCGCAACTTCCCCGTTTTTGCGCCCAACGTCCACAGAATTATAACGGGCAGCCCCGTGTCTGACAGTGTTCCACCCTGTTGACCATTCGTACGTTCGTAGAGATCTACCTGATTGCGAACCCACTCTTGGGTGCTCGGTTCATATTCACCTGACAATGGCATAAGACCAGTCTAGAGGAGTAATCGCATCAGCTGATTGAGACAGGCGGAGTTGATGTCAGAAATAGATTTCCGGGTCAATTGGGTGAGGCGAGTGCTGAACTCACATCTCGGGCGCCTGGAAACGTTGTGCCCGAATGGATCGCCCTAGGTTAGCCGCACAACGGGATAGTAAGCCGCTCAAATGTACGGTTCGTAACTGCAAACTCTTGGACAACGATATCGCAATCGTCTAGGAATTTAAATGGGTGCGGCTCCCGTAGAGGGACTTCTTGCAACCAGGGCGATTGTTGCATACACGAAGCGAGCCTCGTGCACTGGGTGGCGTTCTCTGTCGAGATAAAAGCTCTAGTACTCGTCGAAGTGGCCGTTGCTGGGTAAGGTGCGTAGCTTCATTATCGCCTCCGCTCCGTTGAGTTCCCAACGGGCACCGGTCAAATCAAGGCGATCCTTTACGAGATGACGACACGCATCTTCGATCACTCCGGAGGCGATCGGTTAGCCTTCTTCGATCGCTTGACGGTGGCGGAGGTGATCCTGCTTTACAAGTAGATAGCGAGTGCAACGATCAGCGTTCTTCCAGGATCGGAGATCGAGGCCAAGACAAGTTGCCTTGCGCCGGATCGAGGTCGCGACCGTTGATGTCTGCCCCTGTAGTATTGAGACCGATGACGACTAGAGACGTCCCCTTCTCCCCTCTGTGCAGAAACGAACTGTGCGATCTACTGAAGTATTTAGCCGCGAATACCGGCTCGGATGTTCGCGACTGATCACCTCACGGCCCTCGCAGCCCTCAGCGGATTCATTCGCCAAGGACCAGAAACCAAGTATCGTCGAAATATTCATGGTCGTCTTTACCAACGAAGAAGACGACTCGATCGACGAAGTTCCTAGCAGTTCCCACCGTCGAAGATCCAGAGGCCTTCCAATAGAGTCGCCCTTCGCCACCACTACCACCGAAAAGCAGAACGCCTCGTTCATCTAAGTGGGACGACGTCCCTAAATCCAAGATGGCAATTCCTCGAGCCCACTTCACTTGGAAAAAGCGATCGCGCTCGGTCCTGCACGCGACTAGACAGCAGACACATAATGGGAGCGCCTGCGTTCTGAGTATGCATGAGCCACCGCTGCCTTCACGATATAAATAATATAATATTTTACATCGTTGTGTGACCATGGATAATGGGTGTGAAGACAAAAATGTGCCCCTTGACAACCGCATCTGGAGTAGTTGGCGCGTAGGTCCTCGCCACATCCGAACGTCAACGATCGTACAGGACTATCTGGCTCGAGCGCAATTATCTTAGCTGTTATTCGTGAGTGCCGATCGACACCACGTATCGAGTCAAGGCCTGTCTTGCCTAACGTGAAGTCAAAACTGGACTCCGACGGTTGTCGTAATAGCAGATAGTAGGCCTATTTTCCGTCTCATGATCCCCGTTGCCTTTGGCTCTCATGGTCTGAGGAGGTGGTAACGACAACACCGAATGCACTGGAGTGACGCGAAGAATTAAAAACGGATTGTGGAGCTACAGGAACCTTATCACTATGCCCATAGAGGTCTATCCCACCCGGACGCCACTCGCGTGATGACAGCACCTGCAATGGATGGTGATTGACTAGATTACTACTAAAGTGATAGATATGAAACAAGCTATTACTCAAGCGATACATCACAAGGGCGCTGCGGCAGCCGTTGTTATCGGTATCGCAGTCTCGATGGTTATCGCTGTACATGTTTTCCATCAGTCGGCAGCGTTAGTACCGGAGATGGGTGCTGTTGGCTCAGGACTGTTATTCTTCAGGAATCGTGCGTGGCTCGATCAACTTATTCCGTTCTACTCATACATTGTGCTCGCAGCGATCTTTGGACTCGGTATGTCGATGTATGTGGATGCCCCGATCTGGTTGAAGATCCCTCTTGCACTTGGGGTGGTGTTCACGGGTTTGGTGATACTGAAGGTGCCTGCGCTGCCTGCACTGTCTGCGGGGCTTTTACCGATTTATCTGGATATTCATTCATGGTGGTATCCCGTAGCGGTTGCCGCGCTCATGGGGATCGAGGCCCTTGTTGCATTGGTGTTGCTCAGGCCGAGCTTTAGACGCGACCGCGCCACATCCTGGGAACTCGAGCATGTTGGCAAGGTTGTTGGATCGTTGGTCGTAGCTTTACTCATGATGGCGATATTTGGTAGTCCACTGCTCATGGTGCCTCCACTGTTGGTGGCGATGTCTGAACGCGCTCAACATCTCTCGAGAACCCATCCGGTGCTCGACGACATCATTACGATGATTTGGTTGGTGACTCCGTTTGAATTGTCAATCGGCCTATTGCTCTTGACACATGATCCATACGTGGTCGTCATCTCCCTTCTCGTTGCATACGTCGGCTCGACTATCTTGAAGAAGCAGATTGGACCGGTGTTTGCACTCGCCATGGTCCCATTGCTCTTCGGTTATGCGACCGACGAACGGCTGATAGGTTTTGCGCTGATCGGCTCTGTGGTGGCACAGTTCAGCCCACTCGTCGCAGCAAAGGCTGTGAAGGTGTTGAGTTCCATTCGTGCAAGCATCGCCCAATAGAGAGCGCTGTGGTGTTGTCAGGAAAAGTGTGCCAGCACACGGTAGCGCCCGAAGGGATGGGGTATGCCATAACCCCGGGCGCAATATTCTTCAAGCTTTAAGCGCGATACACGCTCGGAATGACCGCATCTAATCGCCCATGGACGCTCGTTGAGCCATACACATACACACCCAATGATTGTCCAAACGTAGCACCGAGATTGACACAATCCTCTTTTACTTTCGTGACATTCCTCTTTTATGATTCCCCAAGGACAGGCTACTGGCCATAGCGTTCTGAGCAGTTGGTGTAGAGGCGCTTGTCTTTCACTTGTTCAGATGGTTGTGAATGCGCCGACGGCCGATGCTCACTTGAATCTTGCCTTCTGGCAATGAGGCTGTGCGGTTTCCTGAGAACTACTGATCTAATGCAGTCGCTCCTACATAGTCGATCAAGGCGGCAGTGCTACGCTCAACAAAGCGCCCACATGTAGGTCCACAGCGGAGATGAATCCTCAACCCCCACCCTGGGACGCAAGCTTATGGGCCCACTGACTTGAAGTTACCCCAGGAAGGAACCTGTTGATCCACATGAAGGTCGGTAGGGCCACTTCGGTACACGTCCCCAACCTCTGGGTTCCGACTAGAGCAGTGGTCCAGGTTTAATTCGCATGCAACACGTATAGAACGAGATTGGTAAAACCACTCAAACCTAGAAGACCAAAGAGAATGGAATACACGTAAAGGCTTACGCCTCTCGTCTTGGTTGTTGTCGCAGCCATGTCTGAATCTCTCCGCCCCCGAACCAGCAAGATACGGACAACTTGCGGAGAGTGCTTTCTTACTACCGAATTAGCTGAGATTAGGAAACCCCAACAGGCAAGTAAACCTAACACGCCCTGACCGAAGTAAAGAACACTGAGGATAGACATCTACAGCCTAAGCCCCATTGGGTACGACGCCGTCACGGACAGGAGGTAACGACAAGGAGCCAATGACAGAAAATGCGATTGGCGCGATGGTGTCTGCACACGACAGATACCCGACAATGTTTGTATTACTGGTAGGTTCAAATTCACCATTTTGCGCATCGATGACGGACAAAGCACCGCTAACTGCACAAATCGCACCTCCGATGTCTTGTAATATGGTCTGATGACCTGAGCTCGCACAGTGGCCGAGCAAACCAAACCGACCTAACTCATAACAGGCTCCATTCCCATAAGGAGTGGAGCCGGACGGCATACTATATGTGTAGGTGACAGCACCGCCGCCAGGTCCAACCGTATACCCTGGCTGCGCATGAGTCTCGGTAGATTCGTGAGCCGTCAATCCCATCTCAGTTCCTACACTAGCAAGTCCAAGACTCAGAGCTACTACCGCTCCCCTCGAACCATGTTCCTTACCTTCATCGTTACCCCCTTATGGTAATTATCACTTCCAGAGTTATCGTCTGGTATAGGCATCAACCTAACACATCGTGGCGAAGTTTCAACGACAAAGTAGCTGTTAGAAGGCACTATCGGTCGTGGGGTTGGGCTTAACTTCGGACTAATTATCCAACGCGTCTACATCTCTAGGTCCAGCAACATCCCCCGACATAGCCACCGACGTTTTGGAAACGTTCAACCCAAATATGGATAGCGTGTAGCAGGAACCGTCGTTGCGATGGTTTGCTAGATTGATTTGGCAGTTCAGAGGGGATCTAATGGAAGAAATAAGTCAGCCACCCGCGTACACACAACAGAACGGTTTTTGCTCAAATCAAACGTAACGACACCAGCAACCACGCAGCGACCCTGGCGAATCCAGATCCGAACCTAATCACTCCACACGGGCATCAATCCCCCACCGGACCAACCTGCGATACCGCGACTTGTCCTGGTAGAATGAGTTATATGGATCTCACCGTGGAACAGCGGAGCTTCTTAAGTCGCCTGACGTACTACATCTGGTGGCAGAGTGCTGAAGAATCACTCGCGCGTCCAGAGCGACTCATCGCACAAATTATGGACATCGGGGACTGGGATGACGAGCGCAATCTTGAGATTACGCTTGGTGCGGAGCTGTTACGGGACGTCTTGACACACGCTGAACCAGGCTGGTTCCGCCCCAAATCGTGGTCGTTCTGGAATTATCGGTTGAAAGTCGTACTGTTCGATGCCGAGCCGCCCGAGATGCCGTATAGGAGCCTTAGTGCCTAGCTTTAAGCCTCGTCTATCTATCTTGCCTCCTGAGCAGCAGGCGCTTTGGCCCCTTCTCAGACCGACCCGGAATCTTGGCTTAGTGCTTTACGGAGGAACTGCCGTCGCGCTTCGGTGCGGCAACCGAGAATCGGTAGACTTCGATTTCTTCGGGCCACAACCTCTCGACAAGGATGCCCTGCGTCAGGCGATGCCAATTGTTGCAGACGGAAAGGTTCTCCAAGAGGAGGTTGACACTCTTACCGTTCTTACCTCAAGGGTAAA
This sequence comes from Ferrimicrobium acidiphilum DSM 19497, assembly GCF_000949255.1. Lineage (NCBI taxonomy): Bacteria > Bacillati > Actinomycetota > Acidimicrobiia > Acidimicrobiales > Acidimicrobiaceae > Ferrimicrobium > Ferrimicrobium acidiphilum. The sequence continues at coordinate 19,480 of NZ_JXUW01000033.1, forward strand.
GTTGTCGTTTTTCGGGGTCGGTGTCGCATCTCTCGCTCCACCAGAACTCACCGACGACGGAGTGCTCTTAATTGCATCACCAGTGGATCTCCTGGCTCATAAACTCAAGGTGATTTTGCACCGGATAGAGGCCAAGGACTACTAGGATATCGATGCACTGTTAATGTATGGCGTTTCACTCCACGCTGGTCTCACGGGAGCGCAAACTCTCTTCGGAAAGTCCTTTCAGCCGGCAGAGTCTCTCAAGGCCCTCACATACTTTGACGATGGCAACTTGACGAGTGTTGATGCAGCGACACGGCATCGACTTAGAGCTAGTACAGACATGTTCTTGCAGCACGGCGGTTGATAGTCCATCTATCGCGGACACCCAGACGCTAGGACGGGGATTATCCTTCGTCCGATAATTTCGCAATCGCGAACCGTGCGTGATGCAACGAGGGGTCAATTCAGTCCAGTGTTTCAGCGCCAGAGCGCGTTCTGTGTGCCCAGTAGAACTTGATTATTTTCAAGATGCGTAACGAAGCACGCTATCTTCATGCTGGATATCGGTGTGCTCCGGTATTCTTTTTACTCTATTAGAGTCGTGTGTCCCATTTGGTGAGTAAGTCCACCTCTGAAGTGCTCGCTAACGACCACAGGCGATTTACACTACGATCAACTCATGATGAAGCGCGAGGACAGCTCGCCGGGGAAGATCCAGAAATCGGCGCAGAATGATACTGTCGATCACGCTCACGGCATGATTGGCGTTTACTCGCCTAGCCTCCCTGACACTCCGCTCGGTCATCGGCTCCGCAAGTGTCGATACGCAATATTAGGCTGCGCGGCGCGTCATGGCACGAGCAATATCCGTGTCTTTGGTAGCGCCGCCCGGGGTGAAGACCGGCCAGACAGCGATGTTGACTTCGTGGTTGACGTGGGCAAAGGAACAGGGCTTTTTGCATTGGAAGCACTGCGGAGGGAGCTTTCGGAGATCCTCGGCGTGCCGGTTGATGTTGCCCTCTCGGACAGCCTCCGACCACACGTTCGAGCAGAGATCGAACGGGATGCCATCCCACTATGAGTTCGCATAATGACGACGAACGCCTAACCGACATTATTGACGCGATTGACGCGATCAGAAGCCACCTTGCTCGTGGTGATCTCTCTGACGGACTCATTTTCGATGCCGTTCGAGTGAGATTAATCGAAATTGGCGAGGCAGTAAAGGCGCTGGACCCCGAACTCGTTGCTAGTCAACCAGATGTCAAGTGGTCTGACGTGGCTGGCATGCGCGATTGGCTCGCGCACCACTACTTCGACACATCCCGCGCAACGGTCGAAGTAACCATCATGGAGGACCCCCCTCTCTTGAGGCTGCCGTTCGGCAATTGCAAACGCACCGTAAACCTACTGAAGAACAGTCTGGCAGCTTGCCGGGTGAGGATTTGAGCAAGGATTTTGGTCTTGGGAGCTAAGCACTGGTAACGTTTTTGACCAAAGAGCCGACCACCCAGATCTCAACCAAGACTCGCACCTCCAGGCGAAGGAACAGAGACACCTAAGCCATTCTTCACTTCACGTCGTTCCACCCCAAGACAGAGTCCAGCCCTTGGGGCGGAACTCTTGCTAGGGAGCTCTATCGGCGACAACAGACTGCTGCTTTCAGGGCAATATTTATCTACAATCAGTTGGTATATGGCCGAGACAATTTGCTGTTTGAGTTTCGCAAACGAATTGGGGGGTTTCGCAAACAGCCCACCAAGGGCCGTTTGCGAAACTCACCTGAGCTGGGAGAACAGGAATGAGAAAGCATCAGCTATCCTCTGTTAATTATGCGACTATCCTTTTTTAACGCTAGCCATAGAACCACGGCGAACTGGGGCTGCGTATCGAAAGCTAGAACGAAGTCATAAAATACTCCCCGGATATGCGTTGAGTGCGAGTGACCAGCTTTTCTTGAGCGGACCAACTACGTGACCAATGCTCCCATCGGACTGAGCATCTGTCGTTGCGGACCTGAGGCTGACCATCGCCTCATAGGCAACTAAGGCCTCCGTTGTTTCATCGCAGGTAGCCTTCTAAACCCCAGTGATCTATTTTTCAGGCCGTGTACACATTGATGCTGACGCCTGGTGAATCCAGACCTTCCAAATCATGCGCGTTGGTCATGCAGCCATTTTGGCCCCAAATACCTTCGCTGAACTGGACTACAGCTCAATTCCATCCAGATAATTGTGAATCGAGCCTTGTCTTCTCTCAATGGGTACCGTAGTGTCGTCTTCCGCATCATCAAGGTGACCATGTGATCTTATGCTTGTCGCTACGGTTTGCTCGGGGATTGCCACACCCCCTGTTTATCCGCAGATAGGGTTTCAGAAAGAGAGCTCAGGCCAACGTCATCGCCATATTCGTTCTAGTAAGCTATGTGGTGGGAGGAGTGGCATGACTAAGCCTGTTGCACCCGCATTGGGCAGGACGCCACCGAATCTTGCCTTGCTCCGATCTCATCGACGAGACATCATGGAGCTTGCGACACGTTATGGGGTGTCGAATATCCGTGTATTCGGCTCCGTTGCCAGAGGCGATGCTACCAGCGATAGCGACATTGATCTCTTGGTAGACTTCACCGTTCAAGCTAGCGGCCTTGACGTCATCGCGTTTGCCCAAGAGCTTGAGGATCTCCTGGGCTACCAAGTGGACATTGGAACCAAAGTACATCGTGTTATACGTGACCAGGTTGAGCGCGAAGCCGTGCCCCTATGACACAACACAGTGACTTACTATATTTAACGGGTGTGGCTCTCCTCAAGGGACGTCATGCAGCCCTGGGAATGACGTTGTTTGCGTAACGGGAACGGTGGACGCGTTCGTGCTCGTGGGACAGGTGGAAGCGCCAGTAGTCGTCGAAGTCGCCGTTGGAGCGAACGACGCGTAACTTGAGGATCGCTTCTGCGCCGTCGACCGACCAGCGTGCGCCGGTCACGTCGAATCTGTCCTTCACGATGTGTCGGCACGCGCCTTCGATAATACCGGTAGCGATCGGCCAACCCCCTGCGAGTGCTGTCGGGTAGTCGAGGTAGGCGGCCTTGTTGGTAAGGTATCTGGCACAGGCATCGGCGCCTTTGCGATCCGAGGCCATCAGGCCTTCGCTCGAGGCACGTCTGCGGATCCCTGCCGCTACGTTGCGTGCCCCTCCATCGAGGATCGCCAATACTCTCGTGCGCACCCAGGCCTCAGCTCGTGGATCCCCCTCGTCAAAGAAGCACCACGTGGCTGTCCAGAGATACTCCAGTACGTGGATCAGATCGATGATGATCGTCACGTTGATCTTTCGCTTGAGTGCTTGTGCCTTGATGCAGTCGATCTGGTGATTGTTCCCATCGACGAGTGCAACCCAGGTACGGAGATGCTCTGGGTCCCTTCGCTCTGCCTCGTCGAAGACGTCTCTGATCACCGGGGCTGCATCTTCGAGCACGCTGGCGCACAACCACTTGTGGTTAGCCTCTGGTCCTTTGACCTGCTCATCGTCCCTCGATGCCATGATATCGGTCGGCTTACGGGGAACTGGAGTCACATCGTAGACCGCCCCAATCTCAGCCATGCGTTTTCTTCCACGCTTCTCGCCCCTAGACAGGCGACCCTTGAGCTAAGGGGAAGCATCATCAGCTGCCTTCTTTGTCGCCCCTCTTAAGTGCCTCGGGACGCATCACGATACCCTTGTCATCGACCGAGAGCACTAGGACGTCACCGGAGAGAGCGCACTCGGGTACTGAGCGCTCGGCATAGAAGGCGTCGACGTCTGAGGCGCCACGTTTGGCCAAGGACTCCACCTGGCGCTTGCCGACCTTTTGGCCGGTTCCTCGCTCAATCGCGGCGGTTGCCTCGTCATAGGAGCCACGTGACGCCTCGATCGCTGACCACCGTCTAAGGCCATGCGAGTGCTTCTCTTCGGGCAGGTTCAACGAGGCGTCGACTAGATGAAGGTTCTCCTCGCCGCGCTGGCGGTAGGCGAACCGTCTGACACGTACCTCGCCAAAGACGGTGCAAAGGACTCGGTGGTGTCCAACCTCGATGCTGTCCCGTGGAGTCCCCGCGGAGTCGACAACACCTTCGACACGGGCCTCGCGCTGTGCCCGCAGATCGAGGTGGTCCTGGAACAACCGGCGAAACAGCTCACGGCTCGACACCTCGAGCCGGGCTTCGAGGGAACCGTGGTCCAATACGAAGGCCTCCTCTCCGTCCAAGAAATCGACAACCGACTCGAAGTGCTCGCGCGACGAGCAGAAATTCGCATCACCCAGGATCCCAACTGTCCCGTTCACCGTCGATCGCTCGCTCTGGTGGCCCGCACCCGGGCGACAAGCTCGTCCAGCTCGACCTGGGCCTCGGCTGCGAGATCGTTGACGCTCTTTCGGTAGCGGGCCACCGCCTGGGCCACCTCTTCGACCTCCTCGGGACGCAAGGTGAGCATCTTGGTTCGACCTGCGACGCTATAGGAGAGCGCAGGACTCTCGTGGGGGTCACCCGCGGCACACCGGCAGCTCGGCTTGCCGCACTTTCGTCGCAGCGTGATGAGCGAGCCGGGCAACACCCTCGGAGCTTTTCGTTTGGCCAAGCGCGACATCATGCCACCTCCAGTCTGTTAGTGCCAGCCTAACAGACCTACACCCCAAAAGGCCTCGGATGGTGGATTATGCAAAGAATCGGGGGGTGCCTGCAAGAGGATCAACGGCTCATTGACGGAGAAACCCCTAATCACAGGTCCCTCCAGGAGAGCCACACCCATATTTAACGTACATCGACGAGGCTGCGAAAGGGATCGAAGATATCGTTATCAAGCAGGGAAGATCGTCGCTAAATGACGCACTTATACGTGATGCCACGATGTACCGTCTGCAGACGCTTGCGGTCGAGTCAACGACTCTCTGCTGCCTTCAGGGAGGAGCACGCTGATATTCCTTGGAGACAATTAGCAGGATTTCGTAATCAGCTCGCTCACGGATATTTAGACGTTGATCTAGACATCGTATGGAGTATTATCGAGCATGACCTTCCTGTACTGGTGGAGCGCGTACGAACAGAGCTCACGCTCCAGAAGGAACATACGGTAACCGAAGGCGATGGTTCAACCCTCAAGCAGTAACCCCACTCTGGTAATCGTCTTCAGGTAAGACAGGCCACTGGTTGAGCATCATTCAATCGTGGTTATTCAGCGGTCAGATGGGAAAGCCTTGCGGCGGGCTGCTTGCGAAACTCACCTGTGCTAGGAGAATATCGCTCTCTTAAGGATGATTATCCTCTGTTGACCGAGCGACTGTCCTTTGGAATATCAGCGACGGTGGTGTGTCCGCTCAAGAGTTCGGTCCGCAAGAAGACAGCGGGTCTTCCTCACATCTCGAACCAGCCGGTTCACCCGGGCGAGGTCTGTGTCCATAAGAAGATCGCGACATTCGAGGGTGATGCAGGTGTCAAGCTTGGCCAAGCGCTCCTCTATGGAAGTCCCGGGTGGCACAAGCTCTACTCCCATGCACGTCACACCATCGAAGGATTTAACGGCTATCTCAAGGATGCCGACCATGGGGCTCTTCATGATGGAGGTAGGAGGCGGGCGCGAGGGTTTACTAACCACTACTTATTCACGACGCTGATCGTCGTGGCAGCCAGTATCCGCAAGATCAAGAGTTTCTTGCAGGATAAGCTCAAAGGTACCGCTACGCCTAGTCGATCGCGCAAACCTCGACGACGAGATCGCCTTGGTAACTACTGGACTCATGAGGAGCCATCACCGAAGTCCTAAATCAATCTCTCTGAAACCAGCATCTCCACAGACAGAGTATCTACCTCTCACGTCCCGGTAACGGGACTTTGGCGGTTTTGGAGGCGACTGTCGAGTGGATGGACAACGCCAGTGAGATTTCTACCCCAATTAAGCGCTCTGACCAGGAGCAGCCGAGTTTTGTCCGAGTTTTGCAAACGTTGGCGGCGTAGTTTCGCAAACGGCCCTTGGTGGGCCGTTTGCGAAACTGGTATGACCTGCCCGAATGTCAGGTATAAAATTGCAAAATCCTCTCTTAACTTAGCGACTTTCCTTTTTTATGATTCCCCAAGGATCGGCTGCTGGCCAGGGTGCAGGACGGTTGGTATCGAGGCGACTGGACTACTTCAGCCGTCCTGATGACGGCGAATGCTCAGATCGCCAACACTCACTGGGGTCTTGCCTCTTGATAACAAGGTGGAGCGGTTCCTTCAGTGTGGTCGATCTCAACTGAGATCCGCCGACTGAGGGTTCATAGTTATGCCTTGCTCACGCTGCACGACGGCGCTTCAATGCAACTAGGAACGTTGCTTCACCAACAACGATGACAAAGCCAACAGCAGGCAAGCCAATAATGACTCTTGAATCACTTGTTTGGTTCCCGGTCGCAAGAGCAATCACTGAAACAGAGTTTCTATTGGTTGCATACACCGTGTCGGTGGTGGGGTTAACCGAAAACCCGACGACGTTAGAGCGAGCACGAATACTGCGGACGAGCTTGCTTGTTGCTCCGCTTATGACCGAGATGGAATGACCGTTGGCCGCATACACCGTGTCGGTGGTGGGGTTAACCGCGAGTCCAGCAGACTTTGCCAAAATTGTGTGAGTCACCTTATCGGTCTTCCCGCTTATGACCGAGATGGAATGACCGTTGGCCGCATACACCGTGTCGGTGGTGGGGTTAACCGCGAGACTTATCAGGAAAGAGTGAGCGCTGCTGTTAGTGGTCGGTATGTTTCGAACGACTGGTGTGCCAGCCCAAGAAACGCCGGAATCGACGATTCCAAAGACCAGGCATATCGCCAGAGTGATACCCAGTACACGAAAAACGTTGCTTAGCGTGATTGATCTGATCGGATTGAAACTCATATCGCTCTCCTTACTCGGCAGAACTTCCAGCCCGAGATATCAATGGGCATTGAAACCCCGAGACAAGAAGGTGGAATCGAGAGTGGCTAAAAAATTGAATACCAGACATCGCCATTGGCGTCGTAGGTGAGCGCTACCTCCGGGCAATTCGATCCTGGTGCACACGCGAGGTCTATCGCGTGTCCCAAAGAAACGCTGACGTTATCTTGACAATAGCTGACCGCAGCCGCGTTGTAGGGCGTCATGTGATTGCACAGAGTGGAGCCAATCGACGGAGCGAAGCCCTGCTCCCAATCGTACGTGTTCTGAACAAAACTTGCCGAGAAGTAGGTAACGACTTCCCCACCACTACCACCTCCACCCCCAACAAGCTCCTCTGGCTGTGCGTGAGTCGGAGTGGACTCGCTCGCCGTTAATCCCGTCCCGGTTCCTACACTAGCAAGTCCAAGACTGAGGGCTACGACCGCCCCCCCCGAACCATGTTTCTTACCTTCATCATTACCCCTTTTGTGGTATTCGTCGGTACCAGAGTTATCGTCTGGTACATTGGGGAACCTAACACATCGTGGTGACGTTTTCACAGCAGTTTTGGATATTTACGAAAATCTATCCGCCACCAGGATGTTTGGCAAGCGCCAGGATTGGTGGAAGGTAGATTTTGTGACCGTTTAGGTGAGCTGCGTCATGGGTATCCTCGACAGAGGAACACGGTTTGAAAGCTGATCTGGCGGCTGCATTTCGGCAGTTCAGGAGTATCGAGACGGTCTTTGGTCTTTGCTCTCTTGCGTTGTGGTATCGTCAGCCTTGATACCGGTTACCAAGGAGTTGAGTGCTACTCACGGGGAATTGTAGTCTGTGTCATCCGTTTGGGGACAAGGGTGCCGGTGGTTGCTGATATCCTTCCCGTCCGGGGCTTGTGGATCGAAGTTGGGATTGCCATCCCTAACGGTTTGCTGCAGTTTCCTGACGCGCTCACGTGAACACCCAAGCATGGATCCGCCAACGCACCCCGGTCTCGGGGTCAAGTGGGTGGCCCTGAGGTTGTAATTTCGTGCCTTCGCACTAACACGCGGCTCTGGATCGGTTCTGACTCGAGTTGGGGCGTGGTGGCCAGGGATTGGATCTGGTGCTTTGGATGTGGAACGTTTCAAAGAGTTCCCGACCGCGCTTGGAGTCGGAGGGAATTCCCTAAATGGAAACCGTTTCCACTTGTTTCTGACGCTCACTTACCAGAGCATCCAAGAAGGTTGCTGCAAAGTGCCTGAAGGAGCGCAGGTAAATGTCTTTGGGAATCGCATGGTCGATTCGAAACTTGGCGAAGTTCTTCGAAAAGACATCTGGATAGGGTGACGTTGCACAACCGGCTTCGAAGGAGAAGAGGAAGGCGTCATCGTTGAGTTCGAGCTCACACCTGGTTGCGGGTTCAAGGTGTTGGTCACGAAGCTTTCCCAACAGACCCAAGGTACTCTGATCGACGAAGAGCTTGCGTATCGATACCGCGATCTTTGGAGCCTTGACGGTGACGCCTCCGTTGCCGATGACCACTCCTTCATCTACCCGTAGCTCTCCGGTCGCAAAGTTACGCGAAACCGTGGTCCAGGGTATGAGAATAGCTAGTCACCGCAACGCGAGTGGACTGCCCTGCAAAACCCGATCGGTTCCAACCGACCTTGCGAGCAAGTCGCCATGCCCTGACACTAGAGCAACGCAAGTGTGATGGTGCGACATGGCTGATTGCCTGAACCGTCAACCAATGCCAATTGCGCCAAGAACAACAAGGCGAGGGAATTGTCGCACGAGTAGCGCAGATGCGAGCTCTGCACAATAGACGAGGACGCTAAAACCCATCCACTCAGCGCACGGATACCTCTAGAGAGGTGGTCCCCAGTAAATCATTGGCCAGTTTGGCCCAGATCAGCAGCGCCTCAACGTGGGCTTCGATAATCGAAGGGTGCGAGGTCGATGCCTCCTCCTCAAGTGCCATGATGAGTGTGACCGGTCCGTCTGTGAAATAGACGGGTCCTCGAGGTCGGCGACTCGGTTAGCGTCTCCTCGGCTGGAGGGAGCATAAGAGCATGGTTCTGGCCTCTTCGTCTTGCTCATTGCCATCATGGCACGATCACCAGCTACTAAGTGGTTGGAGGACCTTGATGGTGATCAAGTTAAAAGCCATCCAAGCTAACAGCAACTGTCAATATGCTTGTCCCCCAAACGGATGACAGAGACTGCAATCACCGTTGGGAAGCGCTCAAGTCGTTGGTCACCAGAATCGTAGGTTCATGATTCAACAACGTGAGAGAGTAAAGACCAAGGACCGTCTTTAATCCGGCTGAGCTGCCCATATTCAATAGCAATATCACCCAAAGGCCCATGTTCCTCTGTTGGTGCAACCCATGTCGCAACTGGCCCTACCTCGGCTGACAGTCCCCCCTACGAATGTTGGACACCGATCCTGGGGTTTTCAGCTGCCAGATGCCAAACATCCTGGTAGTAGGTATATTTTCGCTAATTTCCCATAATGCTGTGAAAACGTCGCCACGATGTGTTAGGTTCCCCGATGTACCAGACGATAACTCTGGTAATGATAATTACCATAAGGGGGTAATGATGAAAGTACGGAACATGGTTCAGGGAGGGGCGATTGTAGCCCTGAGTCTTGGACTTGCTAGCTTGGGGACAGGAATGGGATTGACGGCGAAGAAATCTACCACTACGACGGCGCAGCCAGGGCTGCTTGTTGGGGGTTCCGGAGGTGGTGCCACGGGTTCGACATCGTTCTCGCCGAGTTACGTCTATGAGGTGTACCAGACTATGCAGGGTTCCCAAGAGTCGATAGGGATAACTCTCTGCAATGACCTAAATGAAGGTAGCACGATCGACAACAATTGCATTAACAATCTTGCTCCAGCTATAGGAAATGAGGTCGATTACTACATCCAGTCATTGAACATTGAACCTGGAGTCACTATTTCCTACAACGCTGCCGGTAGTGTTTCCTTTACGATCTTCACTGGTTAGCTTGGTGTCGACACCCACCTATTTGCGAGGGATGGTCGTAAAGACAGTTCGAGGTCATTCTTGTGAGGACAGAAGGATTTGATGCATAGGTTCTCGATTAAAGCCATCAGGTGGAGTGGACTCCTCCGCCTGATGGCTGTGCTCGTGGCGAGTAGCGCGGCAGTCACGGTCACCGCACCTAGTGTTTCCTGGGCCGATAGCTCTGCTACACGTACCATTGCGATAGGCTCTACGCCAACAAGTCTAGCGGTTGACCCGACTACCGCTACGGGGTATACGGCAGATACGCTGTCCAAAGCTATCTCTGTCATCAGCTTAGCCAAGGATAGAGTGACTGCGAATATTGCCCTGAGCATTAACCCAATAGTCCTAGCCATTGATCCCACCACCGACACTGTGTATGTGGAAGGCCACAATTCAGTACTGGCAATCAACGGGGCCACAGACAAGGTGGTCCATACCATCCACGCGCACTTGTTCGGGGGTGGTATCGCGATTGATCCCACCACCGACACTGTGTATGTGGAA
>NZ_JXUW01000034.1 GCF_000949255.1 Ferrimicrobium acidiphilum DSM 19497
CAACCGTGGTCTTATCCATCTTGGCACATGCCCAAGCTACCAGGTGTTCGAAGTCCCTCGTNAACCGCGACTCCCCAACTGGTCGGGCAAATGGTACTGCCTCAGTGATCACCCCGTGGGTTGGACACCGGAGTCGTCTCAGCTGGCACGAGAGCCACGTCTGGTGAATCCCGATGTCGAGGTGTCTCCATCGGGAGTCGAGCGTTCTCGTGTCATAACAGGACCGGGTCGTATAGGAGCACTTAGGGCATACCAACCGCGATCGGGTAAGCCTGAGCTTTACCAGCAGTTCGTGTGGACGAACTAAAACCTCGATGACGGTGACACTGCGAAGGCCCAGCATCTGCTTAACTAGAGAGGTAGCGCGCACGGTTCTGAACTCCTTTTTGATGGGTTTCCAACACCAAATTTAGAGCTCAGAAACCGTGTGCGTTTCTTATGTGGCTACTTCAGCCTCAAATACCCCCACTGAACTGGGGCTATGGATCAGATCCAGGCCAAATCTATCCACATGAATGTCAATAGAGCCAATGAGTGCTCATCGGCGACCAGCAGCCGACGATGTCGGGAGAGCTGTATCCGAAGTCGAGCCCCAGTGATCGCGAGCGGACTCCCCAAACGAAGTCTGAGATTAGCTCCCCTCGTCTGAACCCGCGACCCAGCACCCCACCGCTTGCTTGGTTCCCGGGAGCGCGAACCGAACCCAAAGAGGACGACGATGACCACGATGACGACTCCTAATTCCATTTTAGATCCGCATCGCTGCATCGGTATCGACGAGGGTGCTATCGCCATCGGTTAGACGGTGATCGACCAGGAATTGATGGCTACCGATACACCAGAGCGCCTCGCCTCGTCCGAGTGTTGCGAGTGCTTCGCTCAGCTCACCGCTGAGTCCAAGAGTGTTACCCAGTTGGACCAGCTCCTCGCGAGGCTGGCGAAAGATAACTCGAGTCTCCACATCCTTAACGAGTTCGGCCGACTCAGCGTCCAGGTCCGAGAGACGATGAGTGACTGCGATCACGGACGCGCCGTAGCTGCGAGCTAGCTTGAATAGTTCGCGCATCTCACGTACCGAATCGGCGTGCTGGAGCACCGACCAAGCCTCATCTACCACCACAAAACCAGCCGGAATCTCCGTGTCGGCAAACTGAGCAATACGTGCTCGCAGTAGGCAGCTGATGGCGAATGCGGTCAGACGACGATCGCGAAAGGAACGCAGATCAACCACTACGCGTGCACCCAGCGCAACACCCTGGCCATCGACGGCAAAAACCCCGGCGAGGTCGCCGTCGATCAACCGCTTCAGCTGGGCGTACAGCTCCTGGCGAAGGCGCACTCCTTCGCTACCGGCATGAGAACCGACTCGCTCAAGCTCAAGAAGATCGACAAGGTGTATTAAGGTTATCGGCCCAGGATCCTCCAACAACTGCGTGGTCAGCTCCTGGAGGAGTAGATACTCCAACGGAAGAGGTGAACGATCATAGAGGAGCCGGAAGATACTCACCATGACCGCCGCTAGCACTCTCTGCGAACTGCCCACGCCAACGAATGGGTCCAAGCCAGCACCCTCAGCAAGCGTAAGCCGCTCTGCCCACAATCGCTCAGCTACCGACTGGTACTCCCCTTTAGGGTCAAGAATCAGTATCGATGTGGACGACGTTGGTTCACGAATCAAGAAGGTCTTGACAAAGGCGCTCTTGCCTCGACCGATCTCCCCAAGCACCAGCATGTTAGGGCTGGTGAGGTAGCCAACCCGATAGAGTTGGAACGGATCGAAACAGAAGACACCCCCCAAGCGCGAGAGACCTACGGGTCTAACATCCGTGGGAGGCAAAGGGCTCGATGGCATCAGCGGGAGTCGACCCAAGGTACGGGTGCTGTCCTGGAACCTCAACTCCACCTCGTAACCCCCAAGATAGCTCGCTCAAAGAGCGATCGCTGTGCACCAAGGCATAACCTCAGCTGAAGCTGGGCGCTGGCAGCGAGTTCGTCAAGCGCGGCGCGACTGGAGAGCAGACGTTGTGCGCTCGGCGCCAAGAGGACGACGAGCAGCTGATAACGACAGAGCCGATAACCGGCCAAAAGCTCCTCCTCTTGGGTTAGTGCGGTCGCCTCCCTATACTCGTCCCTAGCTCGATCTAGATAACCTCGTTCTCGACGGAGCCTACGATCAGCGACCATCTCGGTTCGATGGCGGGCGACATGACGCTGCGCACGCCTGCTCTCGAGCGGCCGCACCAGCAGGGAGACCACTCGACTAGGAGGGCCTGGGGCGAAGAAAGGGAGGAGCATCCGCGGATCCACGCTTCGGCCAGGCCAACCCTCAACCAGATACGTTGATGCGACAAACTCCTCTCCAACCAGCATCTCCACCTCCTCACTCGCCCTTGCTCCAGCGGCAGAGAACGACCGGCTTATGGCTCCACACGACCCATCGATCAGCTCGCTGGGCCGGTTTGATGATGCCAAGCTGACACGATCTAGCTGGCTCACCGCCTGCAGGCCAGCCATCGTTCTCGTTAACGCAACACGCTGCCGACGTTGTGATCCAGGTGGGCTTGTAACCAGCAGCGACGTCGAGACCGTGTAGCTATCGAGCGCCAACTCTCGGTAGACATCCGATCGTTGCGAGAGATCCTCGCGCAACGTCTGAGGAAGGATGGAGCTTCGGAGCACAAACTCGCCATGAGGCGGCAGTCGATTCGATGCCTCATTCAAGAGCTGCGCCCAGGCCTCGCCCTGATCGGCTCGGACACGCAAACCCAACGACGGCGTCTCACCAAGTACGGCAAAGCCAGCTACCAACTGCCGTGAACCAGGGCATCTGAGCAACTGAGCGTCGACTGTCACCCCATTGGAGCTTCGGTTGAACCGAGCTCCTATAGTCATCTTCAACCACGCTATAGGATGCAGACCCAACACCAGCGTTGTGGTGAGCAATGCCAAGCCACCAAGTGTCAGCACTACGCAGACAACGACGCGAGCGATCCCATCTCCTAGGCCGATGACAACCATGGCAACGATCACGATCGAGGCTAGCTTCGCCACAGTGGTGATCGAGAGGCCCATCATCCGTGTACCAGAGGCAGGAGTTCCGAAGTAGATGAGCTCGGCTGGTTCGTCGCGGTAATCCACAGTGCTCATTATCATTTGCCCTTTCGTTTGTAGCCATTGAGAAACTCGTCAACCCATGGGTCGGTCTTGGCGAGGTCAGCGATCGCCGTGGGCACCGGGTGCCCGCGGTACTCGGGAGTGGTTGACTTACTCCCCCTGGCCCATGGTGCGTTCAAGGCAACACTCGCCATATACCCCTGATCTGCAAGCGATCCCAACCGCGACACCGCCATTGAACGAGCGCTAGAGAACGCCTCCAGGGCGACCACCTCACTAAAGGCAACCGAGCGCAGGATCGCGATCGGAGCGAAGCAGACCACCAGCAGCAGCGCGACCCCAGACAGCGCGAGTGACAGAAGCCTTCCAGCTGCGGAAGCACTAGTCGCCTCTAGGATCAACGACGCACCGAGGCCGACTCCGATGGCGAGAACCAGCTTCGATATCACCAGACCAAAGAGCGATCGCGCTGCATTCGCAAACCAATGGCGACCGATGGGCAACACGATGCCAATGGAGGCCAATGGAAAGAGCGCAAGTATTAGGTAGATTCCTGCATCGCGCATAAGAAGTTCAAGAAATAGAGCGAGGGTGCCAACAAGCGCGATAGCCGCAAGAATGCCTGCCACGATCGGACCAACCCCAGGGACGGCACGACCCCAAGAGAAGAGGATCGCCAGCCGAGGCAGGTCGGCAATGTCGGTTAGTGGCCCACGAGAGAGCGCATCAACCACGGACGCCAGATCCGCTGTCAAAGCTGGTGCAAGCACGACAGCACAGACCGCTATTGGCACTCGCGCAACTAGCTCGATCAAGCCTTGGATACTCTGGCGCCAGAGAGCCGATATGACCCCAAGGATCAGCGCAGGCAACATCACCGCCGCTAGCAACTCAACTTGTTGATGGTAGACCAGCTGCAGCGCACGCGCGCCTATGTTGAGCTGATCCGCTGCTCCCAATAACGCAACGATTTTCGCCAAGAACCAACTAAGTGCTCCTGTGAAGAGATGTCCAGCAAACCCGGCCAACGCAGTCACCAGATAGGTGACTATAGCGTGAGCAATCGCGTCCACTGGCCCAGCAAGCAGCGATCCTATAACCACCGCTAGACACCGAGCCCAAGGTGAAAGAAGAAGTTGATGATCGCCGGAGCAGCACCAATAATCAACGCCGCCGCTCCGGCAGCCAAGACCGCTCTACGACCCAGGTAGGACTGTTGATAGTTCTGGCTATGAGCACCTAGTGCCCAAGTCGCAGCGCCAACGATTAGCCCTATCAGGGCCAGGATGAGCGCCCAACCACCGATCCCATTCGCCAACTGTTGAATGACCGATCCGCCAGGCAACGCCGAAGGGTTTGGGTTGAGCGCTACATCCAGAAGCATCCATGCCATCTTTTTCTCCTTCCGTGGAGATTCAAAGTATATCACTATATTTTACTATTTTCCATATCATTCCATAAAATAGCGTCCCGACCTGGGACCGCCTCTGGAGGGACGCTATCCGAACCCGTAACTGACCTAGTATGGAGAGGTAAAGGAGTGTTTATCAGTGGAGCCCGCAGCAAGCAGACACCTGGATGTCGCAGAACTTTGGAGCCGCGCAGCCGCAAGTCTGTCGATCGGCGTAGTGCTTGTCGATGCCGAGTACCGCACCGTCTACTCAGACTACGCCGACAAGACGCCAACCGGTGGCTTCGCCGAGCGCATACTGCTCGAACGTGCTATCTCAGCCCTCAAACATGACGCCCGCCTTGAACTCTACCGCTCCCAAACACTGGAGGTTTTTGGCCCCCCAAAGAGCTACTTCCAACTCGTGACCACTCCGCTTGGCGGTGCACCTCATCCCCCGTTCATCATCACCGTTGAGAACATTACAGAGCGCAAGCGGCTGGAGGAGGTCCGACGTGACTTTGTCGCCAACGTCTCCCACGAACTCAAAACCCCAGTCGGAGGTATCGTGCTCCTCGCCGATGCCCTAAGTCAAGAGTCGGACCCAGCTACCGTGCTACGTCTCTCAAAGCGCATCCTCGACGAGGGTGACCGACTTGCTCGCCTAGTCACAGATCTTCTAGATCTCTCCAAGCTCGAGGAGACCGAGCTCCATCAGATCCACGATGTAAATCTCAATGAGGTCGCATCCGAGTGCATCGAACGCTATCGGCTTGGAGCAGAGGCTCGCGGCATCAGGCTGCAGGTAGAGTTGGCCGACGAGCTGCCAGTTGTCAGCGGCGATCGTTGGCAACTGAGCTCTGCTCTGTCCAACCTCGTGGACAACGCTATCAAATACTCTGAGCCTGGCGCTGAGGTCCAACTCAAGATCGTTACATCACAGACCAACGTCGAGGCGATTATCTCCGATCAAGGTATCGGCATTCCGGCTCGCGATCTATCGAGGATCTTTGAGCGCTTCTATCGTGTAGACGCCGATCGTTCTCGTGCGACCGGCGGCACTGGACTTGGACTCTCTATAGTGAGACATGTGATAGAAAATCATCAAGGCAAGATCGACGTTACCTCAACCGAAGGGGTTGGCACCACATTTACGATCGCGCTTCCTCGGGTCAGCGCATGAGTACGGACAAGGAACGAATCCTCATCGCGGAGGATGAAGAAAGTTTTGTCGATGCGATGACCCTTGGACTTACTCGCGAAGGCTTTGAGCCCATCGTTGCCACCGATGGGCAGCGAGCTCTCGATCTTTTTCATGAGACCCAACCGGACTGTATTTTGCTTGACGTCATGCTGCCAAAAATCTCAGGTCTCGATGTTTGCCGACAGATCCGCAAGGAGTCCAAGGTCCCGATCATCATCGTGACTGCTCGGTCGACCGAACTCGACACCGTGCTGGGACTCGAACTCGGAGCGGATGATTATGTAACCAAGCCGTTCCGGATGGCCGAGCTGATCGCCCGGATTCGGGCTCTACTTCGCCGCACTACCGACAGCACTGAGCGGCCCAGCACCGATGAGGAGGTGCTCCGTTATCAAGGGCTCACCGCCTACGTCGATCGCCACCAGGTAGTGGTCGGTGACGATGAGATCAAGCTCCCTCCGAAGGAGTTTGAACTCCTTATACTCTTCCTGCGCAACCCAGGTAAGGTACTCACCCGAGACCTGCTAGTTGACCGCGTCTGGGGTCACGACTACTACGGAGATACCAAAACCCTCGACGTCCACATCAAACGGCTGAGAACCAAAATCGAACCTGACCCTAACAACCCAACGGTGTTGACAACCATTCGCGGGGTGGGATACCGGCTTGACCTTGCGCGAGAGTGAGGACAAGAGGGTCGTCGAGGTGTTGGCACACCTGGCCTCCTCCAGACATCGCATCACCACCGCTCGGCGCCACATCGTCACCGCCTTAGTTGGAGCCGGAGGTCATCTGACCGCCGAGGAGGTTGCCGCCGTAGTCCAAGCGCAAGACCCGTCGGTTCATCTTGCAACCGTCTATCGCACACTCGAGGCGCTCGAGCGCCTCGGTATAGTGATCCATATCCATCTCGGACACGGGCGCGCGATCTACCATCTTGCCGACAGTTCTCACTACCACCTCTACTGCCAGCTGTGTGGTTCGGTTCAGGAGATCCCGCAGGCAGAACTTGACAACCTCTTTGCCGTGGTGGCGAACTCTTACGGCTTCAAACCAAGTCTTGGCCACTTCGCCATCATTGGCACGTGTGGACGCTGCATGGAGCGCAAGGGATTAAACGGTCTGAGCTCGGGTGGCAGCTCTCCGGAGTCGATAGCCTGAGCTAAGAGCTTGCCAGTGATCGGGCCCTGCGTCACTCCCCACATGCCATGACCAGCAGCGAGATACACTCCAGGTTGAGCGGTAGGTCCAATCAACGGAAGCCCATCAGCGCTCACCGGCCGAGGACCTACCCATCGATCACGAGCATGATCGAGATCGATATCTTTCAGAAGCTCACGAGTGGAGCGAACGATAGCGTCGAGACGACGGGGGTCAAGAGGGTCATCAGGGCCCCGAAACTCCATAGTGCCAGCGACCCTCAGACCACCATCGATCGGGGTACAGGCCACTCGAGCTTTGGGGAGATAGATCGGAGTCGTTGGGGGATCAATCGTCTCACAGACCATCGAGTAACCCCTACCCGCTCGCACCGGGATCCGCACGCCAAGCGATCGACCTAAACGATTAGCCCAGGCTCCAGTTGCCACCACCGCCACGTCGGGGCGGATCAACTCAACGCCTCCTCGTGCAACTACTCGCACCTCACGGCCCGATCCCGTGAGCTCGGTCACCTCCTGCCCCATCATGAAGGTAGCACCTCGCGCTCGCAGCGCCTCAGAAAGAGAATGGGTATAAGCATTCGAGTTGATGTATCGCTGATCATGAATGTCAATCACGCACTCAATGGCGGCCGAAAACAGCGGCGACCGACTACGGGCAGCCTCACCCTCGAGTACATCGTAGTGCAACTCGCCTCCGGCGGTCCGAATCAGCTCAAACTCGCCCAACAGGCCGTTGGCCTCGCTACGGTTACGAAAACCAGCGAGGATAGGCGCAGCAACCGTCGGCTCGGCCACGGTTGCACCAAGTTCGTCATAGGCTGCGAGTGCACGGTCATTCAAAACTGCGAGCTTGAGCATCATCTCGCCAAAGGCACGCGACGTGCACTGACTTGCAAAGAGAATCAGGAACTTCCAGAGTTCGGGGTCGAGTCGAAGTGGGACATAAAGAGCTGAGTCTGGGAGCATTAGCGAGGCAAGACCACTTGTCACTAGCGAGGGTTCGTTGAGTGGAATAGCAAGCGCTGGAGACAGCCAACCCGCATTCCCCCAGCTCGATCCAGCCGCCACATCGGCACCGCGATCGATGATGGTAACTTCATAACCACGCTCCTGGAGATGCCACCCACAGGCAAGGCCGACTATTCCAGCCCCAATGACCGCCGCATGTTTCACGCTTACCCCCCCCTCCTAAGACTAAGCTATCAGCCAGAACACGCCAAACCGACGACTGCCACCAATGTGGGGCATGCAAGAAGATTGGAGATCAGCATGAAGGCTGTAGTGGTGGAGTCCCACGGAGGACCTGAACATCTTCTACTCAAAGAGCTGCCAGATCAAAGCCCGAAGCCACACGAGATTAAACTACGGATGCGCGCCGCCGGCGTGAATTTCATCGACATCTACCACCGCGAGGGTGTCTATCCACTCTCCTTGCCGACCGGGATCGGCAACGAAGGTGCCGGAGAGGTGATCGAGGTTGGCGAAGAGGTCACCGAGTTTCGCGTTGGCGACCGCGTCGCCTACACCGGAGTCCTCGGAAGCTTCGCTGAACACGCCATCATCCCAGCTCTTCGAGCGGTGAAGTTACCTAACGAGGTCTCCTACGATCAGGCTGCGGCGGCGATGCTACAGGGAATGACCGCCCAGTTCCTCGCCGACAGTTGTTTCCCGCTCAAGGAGGGGCAACTCGCAGTCGTTCACGCAGCTGCGGGTGGTGTAGGTTCACTGTTGACGCAGCTAGCTGCCCACAAGCATCACGCTACCGTGGTCGCCACCACCTCCACCCCTGAGAAGGCAGCGCTAGCCACCGAGCACGGTGCGACGCATTCGGTTGACTACGAACACTTTGCTGAGCTTGTCCATGACCTCGGTGGAGCCGAGGTCGTCTACGACGGTGTTGGCAAAGCGACGTTCGATGCCAGCTTGGCCTCGCTCAAACCTCGTGGCATGCTGGTAGTGTACGGAGCGGCCAGTGGGCAGGTTCCACCGTTTGATCTGCAACGACTCAACCAGGCGGGGTCGGTCTATGTGACTCGTCCCTCGCTGGTTCACTACATCGCCACGCGCGAGGAACTCCTCTCCCGAGCAACAACTCTGTTCGCCGATATCGCCTCGGGACTATTGACCATCGAGATCGGCGGGCGATACCCACTTGATGCCGTGGGCCAAGCACAGCAAGATCTTGCCAGTCGTCGAACCACTGGTAAGTTGATCATCACCATCTAGCCAGAAGCCCCCCGGTTCCAACATCGCACACGGTCTGCCTCCATAGACAGAGCACAGCTCGTGTGCTCGATAGACAGGACGAGCTTGTCGGAACGGGGGCTCTAGCAGGCGAGCAGCCTACTCTAGATCGGTCGACAGCGCCTCGAGG
Source organism: Ferrimicrobium acidiphilum DSM 19497 (assembly GCF_000949255.1). Lineage (NCBI taxonomy): Bacteria > Bacillati > Actinomycetota > Acidimicrobiia > Acidimicrobiales > Acidimicrobiaceae > Ferrimicrobium > Ferrimicrobium acidiphilum. The sequence goes on from NZ_JXUW01000034.1 coordinate 9,246, forward strand.
AGCGAACTAAGCAGGTAACCCAGGAAGCTATAAAGATCCTCCGCGAATTTGGGGGTGATCTTCGCCTCGTTCATAGAGGTTTGCGCCTCCGAAAGTACGAGGCGGCAGTAGTTCAATAGAGTAGCAAGCTCATCAGACTCCCGCAGACTTAGCTTTTGCTCGTCAAGCATCCCTTCACCCATCCGAAGCCGGGTAACGATATCACCTATGCCGCTCTCTCCACCCTTCACGGCCTCCTCCGCCTCAAGGAGCGGATCGTCGTAGACCGGCGGCGATAGTCGCCACGCCTCCTGACCACCCGAGGCAGCTATCTGCGCAACCAACAGCATCGACTGTTTGGTAACGTCTCTCTGCTGTGCGGGCAAGGAGAGTACTATCGACTCACCGTCACGTGAAAACGGCTCCTTCATGCTCTTCCTACCGTCGCCCAGAGACCGTAGCGATGAAGGCTCGCCACATTGTTCTCCATGTCCTCGCGTGCACCTGCGGCAACAATCGCCTTTCCATCACGATGCACTTGCATAGTCAGTTCAGTAGCCTTTACTTTTGAAAACGCGAATAGCATTTGCAGTACGTAGATCACGTAAGGGATCAGGTTCACCGGGTCATCCCAGAGAATTGTTACCCAACTCTCCTCGGCGAGCGTCTCCTCCTGCTTCTCCTCAGTAGGTGAGAGTAATGGTGCTGTAGACAATCGAACGCAATCCTCCTCCCCCCAATTCTAACGGGGCATTACGAGGCGTAGGATGGACCAGAGAGCGAGCCCTCTTTCGTCTCGACGGCAACCACCTCGCCACGAGCCTCTCGCGATACATGAAAGAGGGAAAGATAGTACCAGGTCATCGCAATCCAGGTGAGTGTCGCTCCAGCGATGTGCAGACCTATCAGCACCGCCGGTAGACCAGAGAAGTAGGTGGTATAACCAATAATCGCCTGAATCGCTCCCATCCAGAGCAACATCCGCGCCCGGCGTTGAACGACCTCTGGAGCGCGAGCCTGATGCAACAGAAAAAGATTCGCGAGAATCAGGGCAACCAGTACTATAGCGAAATCGGCGTGCAGATAGGCGACCTGGCGAAGGTTAAACGGTAGCCGTGACGAGATCGGAGAACCTGAATAAGGACCAGTGCCAGCGACGGCGGTACCCACTATGATCAGGGCACCGAGGTTCAAAAACATCAACCGTCCGAGCCAAACAGTCTCCTTGCCCACAACTGGTCGTGCTTTACCTTCCGCTGAGATTGCGTGTTTGTAGAGCACTAACGAGTTCCAGAGCACCACGATCGCCAACACGAAGTGGGCCATCACAAACGGAGGAGCGAGCTTCTCAAGTACAGTGATCCCACCGAGGACGCTCTCGGCGACGACCTCTGCGAAAAGCCCCAGAGAAAGCAACATGAGATCCCGGCGAAATGGCTTGCGAAAGAAGGCAAAAACTGCGGTAACACTCATGCCTAGAGCCGCAAAAAAGGTGACGACCCGATTGACAAACTCGATCATCGGGTGGTAGTTGAACGATGCGGTAAAGTGACCGGTGGTGCAGTTGGGCCATGTCGGACACCCGAGTCCCGACTGTGTCAAGCGAACAACGCCGCCGGTGACGATAATCACGGCACAAAAGATCAGCGTTGCATACGATATCCGACGGAACAGAGCCGGAGATACGTTCCACAACCGCTGCAGGCGTCGCAGGCTTTGCTTCATTACTACCTAATGCTACCTGAGGGTTGAACGCTTCGCGCAATCTTCGCCATTAGAGATGTCTGCTCAACTCCAGCGAAAGAAACGGATCGCCAGCAATGGCGCGCCAATTCCCCATATCACCAGGTTAACTATCGCCCAAGCGGGCACAGAGCCGGACATCGCCAGACCATGCAAGATCAATTCAGACGCCCCAGCAGCAGGAAGAAGTTTGGCTATCAGCTCCAAGAAGCCAGGAAGGCTGGTCAACGGCACCGCCATGGAACCCAACCCCAACAGCACTAGCCACAGAAGTGTTGAGAGCCCGAGTACAAGTTCGGCCTTTAGTGTCCCTCCGATCAGGAGTCCGAGGCCGGTGAAGGCCGACGTGGCGAGCACCCAGCCAAGGATGAACAGCAGAGGGTTGCCCTCCGGATGATAACCCATCAATAGACCGATCAGCACCAACACGATGAGTTGGATGAGTTCGAGCACTACAACCTGAGCAAGCTTGGCGAGGATTATTCCGCGGCGACCAAGGGGGGTGACTCCTAGTCGCTTCAAAACCCCATAGTTACGGTCAAAGGCGACCGTGATCGACTGCGATACCATTCCTGAGGCCATGATGCCAAAGGCGATCGCGCCAGCGAGGATAAAGTTCACCCTACTCGGGACTCCAGATGGAAGCGGGAGGAACTTGACCGACCCAAAGACCAGGAGTCCTAGCACTGGAATCACGAGCGTCAACAGAGCCGCCTCTCCCTGTTGCAACGTCATCTTGACCTCAGATGAGGCCTGAGCAAGCACCGGTCTAGCCATGAGCGTCCTCCTTTGATGTTGGGTCTGACTGATCCTCCGGTGTGATCGGCGGACCCTGGGTTGAAGCACCTTCTACCCCAATACCAGCCGGCTGGCCTGGTTCCGATGAGCCGATGAGCGAGAGGTAGATCTCCTCGAGCGAGGGGCTGACGGTAGCGACGTCCTGTGCCTTAATGCCCAGCTCGCCTAGTATCTGTAGTAGATGCCCGAGAAACTCGGTCGTCGGCTCCCCCTCTACTCGATAGCGGTTGGCGCGAACGCTATGGACAGAGGTGCCCAATCGAGAGCCAAGGGCTCCACAATCCACATCACTCAAGGTAGTGAACTCAACTCCCTCACCGCCGTAGGCCTGCCTGAGCTCGGAGGGGCTACCGTGCGCACGCTCGGTGCCCCGATCGATGATGAGGACTTGATCGACGATTCGATCGATCTCCTCGAGTTCGTGTCCGGTCATCAGAATCGCCACTGAGGCCGCGCGAAGATCGGTTATGAGCTCTCGAATCGCCGCCTTGCCCTCCGGGTCCACCCCCGCGGTCGGTTCGTCTAACAGCAACACACGAGGAGCACCGATTAGAGCAAGGGCTAGCGAGAGCCGCTGCTTCTCACCCCCCGAGAGTCGTCGATACGGGGTCGAGAGAACCGAGCTGAGGTTGAGCCTCTCTGTAAGCTCTGAGATCGACCGAGGATGGTCGTAGAAGCGAGAGTAGAGCGAGAGCGCAGCCTTTACCGTCATGCGGGCTGGGATGCCCCCCTCCTGTAACATCACCCCCATCTCGCGAGAGAGCTGCGCCTGCTTGGCCGCAGGATCCAGGCCAAGCACCCGAACCGATCCTTGCGTTGGACGTCGATACCCCTCGATCGTCTCGAGGGTTGAGGTCTTGCCGGCGCCATTGGGGCCCAATACCCCTACAACCTCGCCAAAACCGACTCCAAAGGTGAGCTGATCGACAGCGAGGGTTGTGCCATAGCTGATCGTGAGTCCTTTGACCTCGATTGCATCGTTCATATGGGTACTAGCCTAGAGAGTCTATGATCGATCTGCGAATTCTTCGAGAGAACCCTGACCGAGTGACCAAGCTGCTCGGGACCCGCAACGTACCCGCCGGAGAGGTCACCCGCCTCCTCGAACTCGATACTGAGCTGCGGCGGGCGATAGCCGCACGCGATGAGATTCGCGCCTCGATCAACCAACTCTCTAAGTCGGTTGGCGAGCTCCGTCGATCGGGTCGCGACGACGAGGCCGTCCGCGCCCAGGAGCAGTCACGAGATCTAGGCGAACAGCTCAAAGCGCTCGAAACGCGAGCAACAGAGCTGACCGAGGCCCGTGACGCGATCTGGTTGGTGACACCCAACCTTCCATCCAAGGATGCGCCGATTGGAGAGGATGAGCGCGATAACCGAGTGGTGAGGTACTGGTCACCCGAGGATGGACACCGCGGAGTCGAGGACTTCGAGCTACCGACCTTCGCCGAGCATCAACGAGTACCCCACTGGGAGACGGGTGCCGAACTCGGTATCTTGGACTTCGAGCGCGCGACCAAGATATCTGGTGCCATGTTCTCTATGTTTCGCGGTCCAGGTGCGAGACTGTTGCGGTCGTTGACCAGCCTGGCACTTGACATGCACACCGAGACCTTCGAAGAGATCCGTCCACCTACGCTCGTAAAACGCGAGACGATGCTAGCCACAGGCCATCTCCCCAAGTTTGCGGATGAGGCGTACGCAGTTGAGCGTGATGACCTCTATCTCATCCCGACCGCAGAGGTTCCTCTCACCTCACTCGGTCGCAATGAGATCTTCGAGGAGGCCGAGCTCCCGCTCCGCTTTGCCGCCTATACACCATGCTTCCGTCGCGAGGCCGGTGCCGCAGGTAGAGACACGCGCGGACTGCTGCGTCTGCACGAGTTCGACAAGGTGGAACTCCTCTCCTACTGCACACCCGATCAAGGCCAGGACCTCTTCTTCGAGGTGCTACGCCAGGCTGAACTCCTGCTACAGGCGCTTGGTCTCACCTACCGAGTCCTTGACCTATGCACTGGCGACCTCGGTCAATCCTCAGCGAGAACCTTTGATCTAGAGGTCTTCTCGCCTGGCACCGACAAGTGGCTCGAGGTGAGCTCAGTAAGCCTCTTCACCGACTACCAGGCACGTCGTGCCAACCTGCGCTATCGATCGAGCGACGGAGCAGTGGGCTTTGTCTACACCGTAAACGGATCGGCGCTCGCTTGGGGTAGGGTGATCGCGGCCATGCTGGAGGTTGGTCGACAACCTGACGGAAGCGTAGTCCTCGCCGAGGTGCTGGCACCTTACTTTCGGGGCACGACGATCACAAAATCGGAGAAATCTCCCGCTTCGATTTCCAAAAACCACTGATTTGTTGCTAGCGTAACCGTTGTGAGTACGGCACAAGTTATCTTCGCTACAGCGTTGGGCATCATCGCCCTTGGAATTGTTGGGTTCGCAGTCTACGTTTTCTCCACCACCATGTGGGGGAATCGGTGGGTAAGGAGGGTCCGGTGAGCAAGGGGGCTACGGTCTACAAGGGCAAGAGTGGGCAGTGGGCCTTCGTCTTGCATCGGGTCACTGGTTTCTTGGTGTTCCTTTTCCTGTTGTTGCATATCGTCGATGTCTCGACCCTCAACGATCCGCATGTCTACAATCAGATTCATCAGCTCTACGGAAACATCTTTCTCCGTCTCTTTGAGGTAGGGTTGCTCTTCGCTCTGCTCTTCCATGCGCTGAATGGCCTGCGGGTGATCATGATCGACTTCTGGCCCGGCGTGATCAAGAACGAAAAGGGTGTCTTTAACTTCATGTTGTCGCTTGCGATCGTCCTGACCATCATCGGCGGCTGGTTCATCGTCAAGCCATTCTTTCTAGGAGCGCACTGATGGCGGCCGCACTAACACGAGGACAAGGTAGGAGGCAGCGGAGTTCGCGCCAGAACTTTGAGACATGGGCCTGGTTCTTCATGCGGATCACCGGGATCATCCTCTTCTTCCTCGCTCTCATCCACATGTATATCATGCACATCGAGAACGACGTGACCCATACGACGGTGAGCTTTGTTGCCAAGCGATGGGCCAACCCTTGGTGGAAGCTCTTTGACTGGTGGTTGCTCGTCCTCGGACTGCTCCATGGCGGCAACGGTCTTCGTATGATCATCGACGACTACGTCAAGAAGCCATTCAAGCGTACGCTTACAAAAGCCTTGCTCTATGTGGTTGGGAGTGGTCTCTTCCTCCTCGGCACCATCACTGTGCTTACCTTCAAGTGAACTGGTAAATGCATGCTTCAGATCACGGGCATCGAACTCGGATCCACCTCACCCCCTTAACCTTCGCTGACTGCGAGACAGTAGTTGCTGGGGTGCGCCAGGCGCATTGGGCGGGTGATTACCCGACTGATGGGGATCGTTTTATCGCGGTGGGCACCCTCAACCGGCCGATGTCACCCCCTCCATGGTGTCACTACCATGTGAGGCTCGATAGTGGTCTCATCATAGGTGGAGCCGGATTCCATGGACCTCCGATCAATGAGACCGTGGAGATTGGCTACGGTATCGTCGGCTCACAGCGCGGTAGAGGCTACGCTTCGCAGGCGGTCGCAGAGCTACTTGCACTCGCCGAGGCGATCGATGCGGTTGCAGTCGTACGTGCTACCACCACTCCAACGAACCGCGCCTCTCAGCGAGTGCTGGAACGAATGAAGTTCTCACGAATCCAAGACGAGGGCGATGAGTTCGTCTACCTCAGGAGCGTTGAGTAGAGCTTATCGCGCCGAGGTCGAATCTCCTTAGATCGGGGAGATCCGAGAAAAACTCGGGTCGGCAGCTGAATATCAAGATCTGATAACGCTGCGCTGCTCGCACCAGAATCTGCTTCAACCGTATCAGTCGGACTCCATCGGCATTGAGCATCGCATCATCGAGCATCAGGAACACCGGAACGCCGCGCTCTGCCATAAGGTCTGCTACCCCGAGTCGAGTCAACAGTGCCAGCTGTTCCCTGGTGCCCCAAGATAGCTGACCTATCGATTCGTTGGCACGCCCACGAACGAGCCGAGAAGGAGCGAAGCTCTCATCTATCTCTACCACCGCATCCTTGAAGAGCTGGTTTGCATAGACACCCACGCGCTCCTTAAGGGGTGCACTAAGATCCTGCTGGACGTCGGCGACGATCTCCTTGGCGATGTTGATCAACGTGTTTAGAGCCTCGCTCCGCTCCTCGAGCGCGGCTACCAGCGTCTGTGCCTGCTCAAGCGCAACCTGGGCAGAGGCGAGCTCCTCCTCGGAGAACAGATCGGCTCTGATTCGACCCAGGACCTCCTGTCTCTCCTCTCTGTACTGCGTGACCTGTGACCGATGAGCTCTAAGTCGTTCGTTGCTGAGCGTGATATCATCATCGATGGCCCGAAGATCGCCGCTACCGATGAGAACCTCAATATCTCGAAGACGATCCTCGATCTCTTGGCGCTTTGCTGCTAGATCTTCGAGGCTGGTGCGCATGTCCGTGGCCCCCTGCTCGCCACCCTGCCTCTGTACCGAAACTGTGAGCCAACGCATCTCTTCGCTACTGCGAAGCTGGGTTTCGCGATACTGACGAAGTTCGGCCTCAAGTCGGTCAATCTCTGTCGCGTGAAACGCCACCGCCCCGATCAGGGCGTCTGCCTCCTCCTGGGACAACGCGAGCTCCTCCTCATCGCCCGGATTCGCGGCGTTGATGAGGAGGAGCTCTGACTCGATCGTACCGAGCTGTGCCAGCACTCTTGCGCGCTGTCGCTCGATCCCGTTAAGCCGTGTCTGCGGACTATCGCCTTCACCCACAAGGCGTACCCGCTCACGAATCAGACTCACAAGCTCGGCCGATAGTTGACCATGCTCGAGCTCGCGTTCGCTCAGTTCGACAACACTGGCGACACCGATAGCGCGTAGCCGTTGGGCTAGATCAGCTTGTGACCATTCGAGCTCCTGTCGCAACCTCGCCGCACTCTCCTGAGGCAGTAACGAGATCCTGGCCACTCCAGGAACCTCAATCACCATCGACTCCTCAAGGAAAAGGGTGCGCGAAATTGGCTCAGGTTTCCCGTCCACCAGGAGTCGATTCGCCTCATCGACGTCGATTATCACCTGCGTGCTAAGCGTCTGCAACCTGGCTCGGAGCTCCACGCAGGTAGTCTCGAGTTTGGCGAGTTCCGCGCTCCCTTCGCCAATCAGCAGCCGTGCCAGTCTGCCTTGGAGCTCGTCGATCTGTTCAGAGAGTAGATCAGCCCCCTCCATCATCGATCGGATCTCGCTTTCCTGCTCATCGAGCGAGATGAGCTGATCTTTTCGCTCTCGTAGATCGCTGCTGAGCCCAAACCACCTCGCCTGCGTTTGGCGCTCCTCTTGGCGATGTCGGAGGACAGACTGTTGCTCCTGATGACGAGCTAACGCCTCCTGACAGTTCGCAATATCCACCTCGACCTCGGAGATCTTCTTTCCGAGCTGTTCTATCCGCGCGGTCTCCTCGATTAGTTGAGCGAGGTTTCTCTCTATGTCGGCGATACGCTCCTCAACCGCCGCTCGCTCGGACTCGACACGTCCGCGTTCTTCGAGCGCGCGACGCAACTCCTCTTGCCGGCGCTGGGCGGCAGCAATATCGTCGGTCAAGACACTCTCTACGTTCTGGGCCTCGAGCGTATCGAGCTCAGCCTGGAGCTGGACGAGACGATCGCGGAGATACTGCGAATCCTGTTCTAACTTCTCCTGGTTGTCGAGTGCGATCCTCTTGGCTTCGAGGTCACGTCTAGCCTGCACCAACGGGCCTCCGCGTCCAGCCGGCGTTACCACCTCAGCCAAGGAACGGTTCAGCCGGAGTATGAGAGCGTCGGCTGCGGTCTCGCGCCCCGAACCGATCTCCTCGCCAATCTCGTGCACCACGTATCCGCGAGCATGGTCCATCGCCGCCTGCACTCCTAGTGCCTTCCCTTGAGGTACCCAGAACACCCCCGGGAGGCCGAGCTGAGCCTCGGTGATCGAACGACTCGAAGGGGCCTCAAAACGGAACAGTTCGACCAGTCGCGCCACCGCCTCGTCCCCGGTGAGCACCGTGGATCCTGATCGCAACATACAACTTCCGCCCCTTCGATAGAACTCCTTCGTGAGCTCAAAGGTCTCCCCTTCGTGGACAAAGCTCACACTCACCAACGGTCGCGCGTCAGGGAGGTCACTTGGAGCAAGATCCTGCTGTGGCGCCTGTGAGCTCGGACGCTCCAAGAAGACCGCCGCAATAGCGGCCTGGAGGGTACTCTTGCCAGCCTCATTGGGTCCAAAGATGAGGTTGATCCCATCACCAATATCATTGAGCTCGAGCGACTGCTGGAATCTCCTCACCTTTTCAAGCCTGACCGAGGTAAGTCGCATCTATCGCACCTCGTCGAGTGCTAAAAGCTCGATGACCGCACGCCGAAAGACGCCTCGATCGAGGGAGGCGCGGCGCTCAAATAATCGCTCCAACACCAGACCGTTCACGCCCTGGAGCGCGAGCGATGCGATCTCTTCATCGCTGGGAGCAAGCTCGACCCCGTCGGCATCCCAATCGAGCACCTGCACTCGGGCGCGCATGTCCTCCTCCAATACGCCGAGCGACTGAAGCCCCTCTAGGTCGACGTACCCGCGGATGGTTAGCTTCACGACGTCGGATTCCCCAAATCCCTGGAGTTCGTGTTCGAGGCGATCGAGGTCCATAGGTCCACCAATATTGACCACCTTTTCGTGCCAGACAAAGTGGCTCGTCCGATGCTGCGACACCACCGGCAGCTCTCCCGGACCCGCAATCTCAACGATTGCTACAGAACCAGAGTCGTTCTGGGTAAAGCGATCAGTCTCTGGAGTGCCGCTGTAGAAGGTTCGCTCATTGATCCTGTAGAAACCATGCCAATCACCTAGCGCAAGATAATCGAGCCTCGCTCGCTCCACCCGATCGGCGGCGATCGGGTTATTTACCTCAGCCTGCTCAGGCAAGATGCCCCTCACCGCACCATGCGCGACACCGATGCGGAGATAGTCCGACGGAGACTCCATACGGTCAAGATCATCGCTTAAATCGCGGCCAGCATATCGTGCCCGTAGGGGAGCCGGAAGTACCGCTGTCTTACATCCATCCAAGAACACCGGAACAGCCGTCGCCATGAAGATGACCTCTTCGCTAAAGTTTGAGGCGTCGGTAAGCTGATCCCAGATCCCATGAGGAACCGCCGGATCGTGATTACCTGGCAGAAGAAGCCAGGGCCCCTGGTAAGTACGCATCGCACGGGCCAGCCGTTGTAGAGAGATCCGATCCGGGTGCGCGAATTCGAACACGTCGCCAGCGACCAAGACGAAGTCGACGGCTTCGTCGGCCGCAAGCTCCGCAATTCGTTGGACCGCCCCCACCCTGGCATCTTTGAGGTACAGCGATCTCTCACCCAAGAAGTGGAAGGTCTCGCCTATCTGCCAGTCGGCAGTATGTAAAAATTTGACCATCGAGACCCTCCTCGCATCGACGAACTCTAGATGAGCCTAATCCAGGGCATCCGGGCAGAACCTAGCCAAGTAGTCAACCAGGTCGCTTGAGGTTCCGAAACACAAGAGAAAGGGCATCAAGAAGCGCCTTGCGATCATTCGCGCTGAGACCGGCGGTTATCTCCTGCTCATGACGCCAAGCGAGAGCAGTGGCTCGTTCAATGAGATCACGACCCTGTGCGGTAAGACTCACCTGATGAGCGCGGCGATCTCCAGGATCGGGATCGCGGCTGACGAGATCAGCGGCTTCGAGCTCATCTAGGATGGCCACCATCGTACTCGCTGGCACCTGGGCTAGCTGGGAGAGATGGTGCTGCTTGGCGGATCCGACGTCTGCCAATGCTCGAAGCACTCCAAAGGTTCGCGGCTCAAGAGAAACCGAGGTCATAAGGACCCGAAAACTCCGCAGCTCCATGGCACCAAGGATGGAGAGCATAAAGGCAACAATCTCACCAAAAGGTCTGAGCTCCTCAAATAATCCGAACTCCTCGCCCTCGTCGCCATCCATCACAGCTACATCAGCCGCTAGTCGAGCCGACTTGTAATCGACAATGAATACTTCTGTATCGAATCATTCTTTACGTAACAGTTCATCTTCAAATAATTTTTCAAGCTCGCTCAACAGTGCAATTTTAGCCCATCGCCGGAGCGTCATTCTCATATGGGTCATCATCGTTATGGCTGGTGGCTTCGCCGCCAGCAGAGTGGTGAACCGGCTGAGCTATAACTTTGCCACCCCCTGGACAGCCTGGTTACGTCGCCTCCCAGAAGATACTCCAATATTTTGGCAACGGTGGCCAGAACGCCCGAGCGATGACGGTGATCGCAGGAGTAGACCCCTCCACCTCATCGACGGTTGGTGCAGCGCTCAAAACAGTAGCGAAACAATATCCGAGCATTCGCTTCATTGACTCCTTCAACGTACCTGGGCTCGATCTCCTCCACCACGGCAACGAGGTGGTCTACCTTTTTACTACGCCACCCACATCGCTCGCCCCTCCTAGTCTCCCCAACCAGATCACAGCGACCCTCGGACACGACCTTCCTTCGCTTCACATCGCACTCACTGGAGAGACACGGCTCACCACAGCCGGCAAGAGTTCTGGTCTCGGCGTTCTAGCAGAGACCATCATCGCCGGCATCGGTGCCCTCGCCATCTTGGCCTTCGTGTTCGCCTGGGTGTTGGCGGTGATTCCGCTGGTGATCGCGGCCGTCTCGATCTTGGCCACCTTCCTCATTTTGCTTGGCCTAAGCTATGTCACCCAGGTCTCCTTCGTACTCGAGTTTCTGGTCTCGCTCATCGGCCCGGGCATCGCGATCGACTACTCGCTATTGATCGTCACCCGTTGGTGCGAAGAACGCGGTGACGGTCTGGCCAACCGCGATTGTGATCTTGATGTCAATGGCCACGGCTGGACGTTCGGTCGCCCTCTCTGGTATTACTGTAGGAGTTGGACTCTTGCCCTTCTCGTGCTGCCAGTGCCGCTCCTGCGTTCCACCGGCAGCGGAGCGTACTCATTCCCGTCATCTCCATCGCCGTCGTGCTTACGCTGCTACCCGTACTCCTCTCTCTCATCGGCGAACGCCTTGACTGGCCCCATCGAAGGATCGCACGCAGTGGCTCCCCTTCATGGCACTGAATCGGTGAGATAATCACCGGTCATGCCTGGCCCACGCTGATAATCACCGCTGGCCTCATCATCATCTTTGCGCTGCCGGTATTCGGCATCCGTCTCGGTCAAGATCAAGCCGGGAGTCAATCGAGCTCTACCCCAGCATCGATTGCCTATCACTCACTCCTGGGTACTGGATATAGCGCGGGCATACTAACCCACCTCGAGGTAATCTCGTCCCCATCCAAAGCTGCTCACATCGATACACTCCTTCGGACCGTCCCTGGGATCGTCGAATCCGCGCTACCTGCCGGTCGCTCAGGCACACGTACTGGGCTCGCTGACACCATCGCCATCCCCAACGTTGAGACCGTCAACTCCGCCAACTTTGCACCAGTTAATGTGGTCACCTCACTCGCCAAGCATGACCCCTCTATCATCGGGGATCGGTGCTAACGACCTCGACTCCTCACAGGCAATCTACGGACAGGCGCCCCTAATGCTCGTCACATCATCGCCATCTTGACCTTTATCCTGCTCTCAACGGCGCTTAACAGCATCGTCCTGGCGATCAAGGCGGTTACGGTCAACCTATTCTTGCTGGTCGCCACCTTCGGGATCCTTACTTGGTTCCGGCAATCCGGTCACCTCTCCAAGCTCGTCTTTGGGGGCCTAGCTACCGGTGCATAACCTTCTGGATCCCGATCTCTATCTTTGCCTTCCTCTTCGGCCTATCGATAGACTACGAAGTCTTAATTCTCGCCAGGATTCGCGAGGAGTATGACGCCGTCGGCTCCACGAGGACTGCGATCGTCAACGGCCTCTCACCGGAAAACTCGTCACCAGCGCAGCGATAATTCTCTTCCTCGCCTTTGCCTCTCTCACCTCGGCTCCTCTCACCGATATTAGGGTGCCAGCGACCGATCTTGGCATCGGCATCTTGGTGGATGCGACCATCATAAGAGGGATTGCAGTTCCAGCCTTGATCCAGCTCTTTGGGCGTGCCAACTGGTGGACGTCCTCATGGTGGAGCAGGCTCGGAAATAAGCAGGCAGCCAACTAAACCAGCAGGAGGGACGAGCTCGACGGTGCAAGTCTGTTGCGGCTAATCGAATCCTACGACCTCGTGCACTACAGGCTCCCTTGAGATCCAAAAGTCTGGCTCTCTAACATCGAGGTCAACGGTGGCGCCAAAACTGCTGCAGTCGATTGGCGTCTTTCGTTCCGCACCGGAGTCAACCACACCAATAAAGCCTCGGTCGGGGCCCGGGTTCAGCGTCGCGTTCAACACCGTCGGCTCTACGCCAATCCCATTTTGAGGACAGTAGCCCGGAAGACGATGAACGGCCACAACGTGCTCATTTCGCTCACTCAATCGAGGGTCAAATCGTCACACTATCTCCGCTAAACAGGAGTTAACCGCTTATTGTCCCTCTCAGCATGAATTATCGCACTCATTGTACGAGAAAGCGTAAAGCTACAACCTATATTCTGCCGATACCACTCACTGTAAGCGTTTTCTTCCAATATGGAGTCGCATTTAAACGTTTACAAGGAGGATGGATCGACATGGCGCCGAAGATGGCAGTACGGATGCTCGGAACACTCGCGTTGTCCGGAGGCTTAAGCCTCATAGGTATCGGGGCAACGGGCACTACGACCTCGACCGCAACAACTATTGCGGTCCACGCAAGAAGAACAGTAAAGACCCGGGTCACAGCCGCCTGGCCGATCACCTCGATAGCCGCTGGATCGAGCGGCAAGGGGTATCTGGTCGCCGCCGCAGATGGTGGCATCTTTAACTTTGGAGGCGCAGCGTTTGAGGGCAATACCTATACAGATGGGTTAACGGGGCTCTCTGGTGCCCACCCCCTCAATGCCCCGATCGTGGGGATGGCGGCAGAGCCCGGTGGCACCGGCTACTGGCTAGTGGCCAAAGATGGCGGAGTCTTTAACTTTGGAGGCGCGAAGTTCGCTGGCTCCACCTATAGCTACGGGATCACGGGGCTCTCTGGTGCCCACCCCCTCAATGCTCCAATCGTGGGGATGGCGGCAGAGCCAGGTGGCACCGGCTACTGGCTAGTGGCCAAAGATGGCGGAGTCTTTAACTTTGGAGGCGCGAAGTTCGCTGGCTCCACCTATAGCTACGGGATCACGGGGCTCTCTGGTGCCCACCCCCTCAATGCTCCAATCGTGGGGATAATCCCGACCCCGAACGGTGGAGGCTACTGGTTAATCGCCGCTGACGGTGGTGTCTTTGACTTTGGGAACGCGAAGTTCTACGGATCGACCTACAGCCAGGGGCACACTGGCCTTGGCGGCAGTCATCCTATCAGCGGTCGAATCGTTGGTGGAGTAGCGACACCAAGTGGGAATGGCTACTGGTTGGTGTCTTCGACTGGTGCAGTCTACAACTTTGGTGGTGCCGCCAACGAAGGCGATACCGCCAGCAAGGGCTACACCGGTCTTGGCGGCAGTCATCCCCTCCCGGCTCCAATCGTCTCTATGGCAGCCGATTCAGCCGGCACTGGTTATTGGCTCGCTGGTAGCGATGGTAGCGTCTATAACTTTGGCAGCGCTGCCTACAGCGGCGATGTGCCGAGTCTTCCGACTCCAGGAAAGTCGAGTGCGGGCGGAAGTGGACAGAATAACACCACGGTAGCCACCACGCAAGCCCCAAATGTCACCACGACATACCAAAATCCACCGCCCCCCGGTTCGCTGTTAAACCCAACTACCAACATCTCGGCAAACCCGAACTACTATTCGAGTTGCACCAACGCAGTTGACGGTGGGCAGAGCGCTAACAGCGTCCCATGCGAGCAAAGTGCTGTGGCGGCCATCAACACCGGCAGAGCGGATCAAGGGTTGCCAGCGATGAGTTTGCCCAACAACTTCTACCAGCTGCCCGCTATAGATCAGCTGTTTGTGTTAGTCAACGAAGAGAGGGTATCTCGTGGTCTCGTTCCGGTCTATGGGCTTGCCAACCCGCTGAACGCACTTGCCGCACAGGGGTCATCCGCGAATACCGATCCTCCGATCTCGCAGTCAACCTTCTCCACCGGCCCGTGGGCGCTCGGTCTATACGCCAACTGGGCTGAGGACTTCTCAACAGCAGGCAGCATGTATGACTGGATGTACAACGACGGATGGGGCGGAACGGGAAACACGAGCAACTTGGCGTGTACGAGTCCAAGCTCATCTGGATGCTGGGGACACAGAGCCAACATCCTCGTCTCCAACTCGAGCGGCTACACCCCTGTCATGGGAGCCGCCAGCATCAACGAATCATCGCTCGGTGGCTGGATCGGATTCGAGTCAGACGCGACGGTACTTACTGAGGTTGCAAACTCCGAACTCCACTCAGTCTCCTACAGCTACACCTGGGCACAGGCGGTGGCGGCTGGCGCAGATCCCCAAACCTAAACCATGCGACTCCATAAGGGCCGCTGTCTCTCTAGACAGTGGCCCTTTGGTCGCTCTCAGCCGGCGATCAAACACGCAGGGTCGGAGGCGAGAGGATCTCCAAAGCTAGCAAAGGCTCTAGAGCGCGACCCACCACAGAGGTCGCTGTAGTCACAACTGCCGCAGGCGCCGTGAAACCTTGCTCCACGAAGTTCGATAAGCAGAGGAGTATCGCGATAGATCGACACCAACGACTGTTCGCGTACGGATCCCAAGGTCACTGGCAGAAAACCTGAGGGATATACATCACCATTGTGGGCTACGAAGATGATGCCTTTACCATCACGGGTGCTTGCTAAAGCTACACGACTGGCGTGATGAGGTACACCTACACGCTCATGTACCTCGGCCATCAACTCGGTGTAGAGGGCGCCTGTGTTGTCGATGCCCTGTTGGCGTTCACGGACGATGCGACGGAAGAATGGAGCCTCAACTGTACGCACCACGAGCCCATACCCACTCATGTCGTAAAGGAAATGGGCAACGTCTTCGTTCTCACTCGGACTCAGTGAGAGCATAGAGACACCTCGACCAACCTCGATGACGAAGAAGACCTCCCATATCTTGATTCCCTTCACGAGCAGGAACTCGACGATACTGGGGAGTTCGTGCACGGTGTCAACCATGACGGTTGAATTGATCTGCACCGTAAACCCCTCCTCTTGCAGGAGATCCAGGGCTCTTGAAGTCTGCTCGAAGTGGCCGTCCACCCCACGAATATGCTCGTGGACCTCGCGCATCCCGTCCAGCGAGATCGATACCGATCTAACCCCCAGCGAGCGCAGGCTCGCTGCTCGTTCTGGAGACAAGAGTGGACTTACAGCGGGAGCAAGCGCTACCCGTACCCCGCGCACCTTTGCCTCCACAATCAACTCGTCAAGGTCGTCTCGCATCAAGACGTCACCACCGGTCATGATCAGGATGGGGCTAGGATGGCCAAAACTTGCCACCTGATGAATCAAGTTGATCCCCTCGGCAGTTGTGAGCTGATCCGGTAGGCCACAAGATATGGCGCTGGCTCGACAGTGCCTGCAGGCGAGGGGGCACGCTTTGGTCATCTCCCAGAACACGAGCTGTGGGCTGCTGTCATAACGAGCCTCTCTCACAGTTGTCATCATGGGCATCAAGACTCACCTCCTTTTCGCTTCATTGGTCCAACGGCTAGCTGCGGAGGCAGCCTCTCCTAGTACCACAACTCCATAGTAGATTTGTTTATCTTTCAAGTCGAATGCGCTTTAGCAGATATGAACCAAGATGTGACCTTCGGCCCAGGCGGCGACGGACTTTCAGCCTTCACCTCGGGATCTCTACACATCCTCGTTTGTGCCAGCAGGAGGCGAGGCTGTTTACCAGCCGGGCCCCCGGCTCGCTGTCACAAAGTTAAGTCGGCCAGTAGCTAAGTCGAAGGATAGGGGATGACGGTACTCGCTGCCATACCCTGCGTATTGGCCACTGAACTAAGCAAGGAAGTGAAGAGGTGCCCCAAGACCGAATCGTGATCGTCGCGTTACTCGCGAACGAAGACATGAGGCGAAATGCCAAAAAATATCTGGCAACCGTCACTCCAGCCAGCTTCCCGGTTATCTTGCTGGTCGAAGGGCAAGAGCTCGAAGCTCGCGATCGTCAACGGCTAGATAACGCCCAACACGCAGCTCTTCTCGCTCCGGCTGCATCGATCACAAAAGGATGGCTTGACGAACTCCTCGTGATTGCAGAACAACACCCAGACTCTGTAGTGGTGCCCGGTTCGCCAAATGTGAACGGGCCGCAGCGCCTGATACTGGAAGAGAAGCAATCAGTGCGGTATCTTAAGGATCAAGGACCCTATGCGGTGAATATCCGTAAGCACTTTGCCAACATAACCCAACCGATTCACTACGCTACCGATCTTGTTGCATGTTCCCGAGGGGCATGGGTATGCGAAGCGTTGGACACAGGTGGTACAAGCTCGCGTGAAGCATTCAGCGCTCTCTACCGTGATCGGCCGCTGCTCCTTGCCCAGGGTGCAGCAGTGTTCTCCTCGGAGATAAAGTCACAACTGATCCCAGGTGCTCCAATGGCCTCGCCTCTAGTATCGCTCTGCATGATAGTCAAAGATGAGGAAGAGGTGATTGCAGATGCTCTGGATTCTGCACGTGGCTTAGCCGACGAGGTGATCGTCTACGACACCGGTTCGACCGACGATACGGTCGCAATAGCAACCAGACACGGTGCTCGAGTCATTCAGGGGCAATGGCGTGACGACTTCGCCTGGGCGCGCAACCAGACACTCCAGTATGCGACAGGAATGTGGATACTCTGGATCGACGCTGACGAACGTGTTCGTGGTGACAAAGAGGCGCTACGGGTACGTCTTGAGGATCCCTTAGCCCCCTTTGAGTCGTACTCTATTCGAATTGAGAACGTTACCGGAGGGGGCCTCACTTCGTTCAACCACTATGCAAACCGCGTCTTTAGACGTAAAGATTGCTTCTGGAGGGGAGCACTACATGAGACAATATGGTATCGCGATGAGCTACGCACCTGTCATGCAGTGCCTGCCCCTGAGATGTATCTAGAGCACTTCGGATACCTCGACAACACAATGATCGACAAGAAAAAAGCGGATCGCAATATCCGTATCTCCGAAGGCAACCAGTCAGCAGCGTCCCCAGAGGAGGCAGCGATGCATGAGGCGCGATCATTGATGATGGCTAACAGGCTCGAAGAGGCGATCGCCTTGGTAGAGACCCAAGTGATTGACGGTGATTCTCGTGCCATGAGACGCCTTGGGGTCCTTGCGCTTGGATCCTGGTACCGCACGGTTGGTAGATACGATGATGCTGAAATTGCTATCGAACGCTATGAGGGAGAGGGGTATGACCCCTCCTTTGCCCACAAGGAACGCGCCCAATTAGCCTTTGAACAAAAGGACTACGCCAAGGCACTTGCTTATGCCGACCTGGTCACAGAGACAGTTGTCGACTATGATGGGCTCACAGTTTCACCGGATGGCTTGATTGGCCTAAAGGCGCGTTGTCTCGTAAAACTAGATCGCCCCGATGAGGCATCTCGCTTGGTTATCGAAGGTCTCGCTCGAGGTGTGATGGACATTCATCTCAACGAGCTCATAGAGCTGATGAACCAAGGCCAAGTGCCCATGTCAGAATTGGCAGATGCACTGCCCAACGACAAAGAGCAACTAATAATAGCGCAAGTTCTCCAAATCGACCCAAGTATTGCAGATGATATCTTGGTGGAGTTGCACGCTTTGAGACCAGATGATCGAACCCTGCTAGCCGCAGCATCACTGGTCGCACGCCACCTTAACGACGAGCGTCGCCATTACTGGTTAGGAGTACTAGCAGAGTGTGGACTGGAGGGTTCTCTCGGCTCGAGCAATGCGGATGACATGAGTGCCTAACTGAATGTTGATACTAGGTAAAGATACGAGTGGCACCGCGCTCATCCTCAAGCAATAGTCCCCGTATACAATTACTGATCTTCCGCCGTGCGAAGGTCACCTTTGGTCAACTCATCACAATCGGCAATGTGATCACTCTGACTTATTCTGGGCTCTATTGACATTCATGTGGATAAACTCGCCCTTTCATAGGGTAACTTCAAGTCAATCGGTCCACAAGCTAGCATCACCAGTGCGAGGGTAGCCTTGGCGGAGTGAAACCCATACGAGCGGGCAATGATGGAGCGAACTTTGGTGTTGAGTCCCTCGACCCTTCCATTGGATACCCCAAGTCTGATGGAGGCAAGTATCCCGTCTCGATGAGTTCGGATGGTCTTTGAGAGTCGGATGAAACTCGATAGTCGTGAGCGTGAGGCTCGCTTGCACCAGTGATCGAGCATCTCATTCACCTCGTCGATCTCGAGGTCACCAGCAAAGATCGCCCGTAAGGACTCCTTCATCTCATAAGCTCGCCATAGGGCTCCCCCTCGTTGTTTGATGGCTAAGAGGGCTAGTCCTTGACGCTTGGTTAGGGTTCCTGGATTCTTCAACAGTGCCCACCGTGCCCCGGCGAACTTACGGGCAAAGGTAGGAGAGGGAAGCTTTCTCATCTCCCGCCAGAGATCCTTGCGTACCTCCTCTAGGGCCTCGGTTCCCANCTTAACCACATGAAATGGATCGAGACAGATTTGGACGTTAGGTGCCTTCTCGCGGAAGGCCTTGGCAAAGGCTGGACCGAGATCCATGGTGGCTGCTTTGATCTTGGCAATCCGTTCTTCACCCAG
>NZ_JXUW01000035.1 GCF_000949255.1 Ferrimicrobium acidiphilum DSM 19497
GGGCCAGGTAGCGCCCGAGGAGACGGGGATCGAGGGCGACCTTGCCCTTGTCAGAGGCCCGACCCACCGCTGCTTTGATCTCGAGGAGCAACCCTGCCATCTCGCTTGCCCACCCCTGACCCATCTGGCTAGACACGTACTCGAGCTCTCGAAGGTGATGAGCATTGCAGAGAGCGTGCGTTGCATCTTCGTAGCGTAGGTAGGGCTTCCAACCATCGTGTTGAGCGACACCGGTGAACCCTGGTAGCACATCCATCGCGTCCATCGCTAAGATGCCTCGTCTCGGGTGCACGAAGTACAAGGTGAGCGACTCGCTAGAGGCACCATGTACCCACCAGAGCTTGCCCCTTACTCGAGCGCCCGTCTCGTCGAAATGCACGACCTTGGCTCGACTGAGTCCCTCTCGCAGCGTCTCTATGAATGGTTCCACTCTCTTGGAGGCTTCAGCGACCATAGCACAGATAGCTCCGGTCGACACCGGTGTTGCGAGCATGTCCCTGAGCACCTCTGCTGTGCGAGCATAGGGTAAGTGTTGGCCGACCACCAGTGACACTGCGAGCGCTCGTACCCGAGGTCCATAACAGGTAGGCGCCTTAGCCTCTGGGGGAAAGCTAGCGACGCTCAAGGTTCCACACCTACAGCGACGCCTTTGTACCCGGTGCTCGATCACCTCAGGTGCCATAGGAGGCAGGTCAAAGACCTGGCGGGCCTCAGTGTCGATGATGTCTGCGTCCCTGAGATCGCGTCCACAGCTCTTACAGTTCGAGGGTGCATGATAGAGCACCTTGTCTGGGTGTGCGACCGGTAAAAGACGTGCTCCCTTTGCTCCTGGCTGCTTGCCAGGGTGGCGCCCAGATGCACGCCGTAGCGAGCGCGGAGCTGGTTTTACATATCCGTCCGAGGAAGGGGGTTTGGAGGAGTTGTGCGAGTTGGTGTTGAGTCGGCCCTTAAGTTCTGCGATCTCACAGCGCAGCTCTGCGATAAGTCGATCCTGGTCCACCAGCTCCACGATGCGAGCCTCCAGCTTCTCGATCACCTCGGTTTGGGTCGCGACTTTGGCCTTGAGCGTCTCACAGTCACACACGAGCGTCGCGTAACTGGCCTGGCTCACGAAGCAGGGTTACCTTCACCGAGAAGCTTGGTCCGAAAGTTCCTAGAGAGCGGGTAGCAATAGATGTCTTTGACCCCGAGCGCGTAGGCCTTATTGCGGTCCAGCTTGCCTCGACCTTTGGTCTGGCCAACCCGAACCCAGTTAGCGGCCTTGTAACAGGTGCCTGCATAGCGGCCGACATCGACGAAGGTCTCGAGCAGTACCGGGGCGTAGCCATAACGCTCAACCCAGTGCCCTGGCAGGGCTCGTGCAACAGCACCAAGTAGGTGAGAGGCGAGATGAGGAACCCGCACCCAGGGCAGGATCAAATAACGAGGGTTTCCCACTACCAGATGCAGGCGCTGCCTTCTCGTCTTGGCGTCCCAGCCAATGAAGGTGTCCCGATCTTGGAGTGCCCACGCAGCTGCGCCAAAGCCAATAGCACCGAGAGGTCGGCCGTTGGAAATAGCGAGGTAACGTAGTTGAGCACCGGAGGCGCGGGTGTAGCCGAGATAGTGGAAGCGTCCGATGAGCTCATTCCATGTTGCGGAGTCAGAGCGGGTATCGACCTTAACAAGTGAGACAGAGTCGAGCTCGCCAAGCGAGCAGGCCAGCACGGGGCCCTCTTCGATCGTTGCCTCCAGGTGCCTCCTAGGAACTGGCTGTGGCCCTGTGGGTGCAGGCAGGGTGATGAGTCCGTCGGCCGCCATCTTGGCGAGTGCGACCCTCGCTGACATATCCTTTAACCCACCGTCTGGCTTTGTCCACCCAAGGGATCGACAGAGCGCCCGCGAGATTGATGCCCGGGTAGGATACGCCGGGTCCAAACAGAGGGTGCGCACTATCTCCATCTCCACCTCGGTGAACTCCCGGCCAACATAGCGGTAAAGAGAACCGTCTGCGCTCTTCGATGCCTGCCTACTGTTAGCCGCCACGCTCTCGGTGACGATACTCTCGCTGGATGATTGCCCGATCTGGTTCACAGTACCAAAGCTACAGGACTTTCTAGCGTGTGTCCAGCCGGGGGAGCCTTCACTACCGGCATCCGCTAGAACGTATGCAACCAGAGCCCGACTGCACCTTGGACGTTCCTCGGACAGAGACACAACGAAGCTGCTGTCCGAGACGCGCTACGAACCCTTGAACCGCTTCGCCCTAGCGACCGAGAAACACTTCCCTCGCAGCTTCACCCGACCGACTCTCGGTGGTGACCTGAATAGTTACGATTTTATTAGATTTCGGGGCCCTGTTGAGGATATCATGGACAGGCTACAGGGCTGGGTCACACGCCTTCTTGACAAGCTAGATGAGATTGTAGCAAAGCTCGCTAAGGGATCTACCTTCTCACTATCGGTTGGGAGCACCATTGCGATAACCATTAATTTTCCACCGGTCGCATAACGCAGTTGGAGGTTCTGTTTAGAGTCTCATGGCCGTCGGCTAATGTTTCGAACAGAAGCCGCACCACTTAAGGGGCCGTAGTGATAGGGTTAGACCTGTCCGGTACTGAGGTGCGAAGACTTTGTTTGCCGCGATCGAGGCTGTCAGAGCCCTGACACGAGTTCGAACACCCCAAGTAGTAGTGGATGTCTAGTTGAGATCTTTCTGCATCACGATAGTCATCTCCTTGTAGCCGACGGAGTTGTAGAGTGAGCGGGCAATCGGGTTGTTTGCGAAGACTTGCAGTCCAAGCGCAGTCGCGGAGTTTTCCTTTGCTAATCGATCACAAAGCTCCATAAGTTGACGCCCATACCCCTTGCCTCGGTATGGCTCGTAAGTCTGTACCCACCAGACCCACCAGACTCTATGATCAGGCCCGTTTGGACCTACCCAGAGCTCTCCGACTCTCTCATGACCGCTTATCGCCCAACCTGCGAGTTGCCCTGGCGCGGGAACTCCGTCGGGGAAGGTACGAGAATATGAAGCTGCCGCGTTAGCGTCTGCCTCGACCTGGCTAATGCCAACGCTCAACAGTTCACGTACGTAGGAGGCCTGCATGGTAAGGAGCCAACTTTCCCGTGCCTGCTGATCGAACTCAAGAAACGTCATCGTCGCCATCTGCCCACCCTAGCAACGCGAGTGTTCAGTTGTCTTTCGGACTCTCGCGCATCCGTCATCCAGCTTCACTCGTTCCGGCAAACTCCCAATGCGCACTGACGCTGTTAGCAGTTCAGCGCAGGAGTGATCGTGTCTTTAGGCGCGCAGGAGATTCGATGGTCGGTTTATCAGCGGTGCTAGTGCTGCGCTAGGATGCGGAGAGGATTCATGATTGCTACGCCTTTCACTCCCTGGGCAGCAGGCATCATCTGGCAACCTCGCCGTTACGGTGCCCTCTTCTTCTCCAGTTGTATTGCGATAACGATTTGTGCCAGCGCCAATTTTCAGTGCCCGAGGTCTTTGTGGGATCAACGTGTACTGAACAGGAAGGGTTGGTGAACGCTTCGCTGGCTGCTAACGAATTAGCGCTTTTGGCAGCCCTTGTCAGCTTGCACCGATACAAGGCAGTCCATGTCATGGATGTGGACTGCCCCCACAGCTAAAAAAGTGAAGTTGGAAAGTCTACGCATGAAACTATGGCCAGTTTGTGTGCTATTGGGTAGAGGACTCGAGGGTGATTTTGGACGGGCATTGGAGGCTCTCTCAGAGTGCGATGTGTTGTATGGCGAGCCGACATTGGTTTTCCGATGGACCCTCCAGATATCGATCGTGGTCGTCGCCGGATCAGTTCAACATCGACTGTAAGAGAGAGGAGGTTGGTTCAACTCAGAGCAAAACTTGGGTCGCATGCAAAGGTATGCGACCAGTTCTCATGGAGCTATTTGGTCTAGGACACAAGGTGATCGGTCGCCCAGGTGGCGAGTTGATCGAGCACGGGGACGATGGCAGCCCCTGCATCAGTCAGTTGATATATGACCCCCGGTGGACGAGTGTCTTTGACCGACCTGGTCAAGAGTCCAGCTGCCGTAAGTTCGTTAAGCCGTTCAGATAACACCGAATCGGTTATTGGCAGAAGAGCCCTGCGCATTTCGGAGAAGCTTGCAGGTCCACTGCTGAGCGTGCCTAGAACAAGCCCACTCCAGCGCTTACCAAGTAGTTCGAAGGCACGAACTAACCCGGCATCACAGTGCCGGATGGCGCAGTCTTCTCGTGCGAACTCCATGAGGGCAATGCTAACCGAATGAGCACCACTCTGTCTACCACGGGTATCGGCATGGTACTAGTGTTTTCCTAGTATATTGGTAAATAGTAGCCAGCAGGAGGATACGACTATGCAACTATTTCGTCTTGACGCAAGCATCCGTACAGAGGGATCTCACAGTAGCCAGATCGCAGATATTGTCCAGCAGGAGTGGTGTGACGTTCATCCTGACGGTCGCATAGTCACCCGTCACCTCGGGAGCGATCCAATCCCAGCAACGGCCTGGCCGCTGGCAGTGAATGCCACATATACTCCTCCGGAACAGCGGACGAATGAACAGGTTGAAGCACTCGCGCTTGTTGCCAAGCTCACCGATGAATTGCTTGATGCTGATGCCGTCATTGTGGCTGCTCCACTCTATAACTTCGGCGTCTCACAGCACTTGAAGGCTTGGGTTGACATGATTATTGCTGATCCACGGATGAGCGCTGAAGTTGGCCCTCTCGAGGGAAAGCCAGCGGTACTGGTGACCGCTCGAGGTGGGGCCTATGGGCCAGGGACGCCACGAGAGGGATGGGATCACGCGACACCATGGATGCGCCGTATTCTCGCCGATGTATGGAAGCTTGACCTCCGCGTTGTCGAAACAGAGTTCACGCTGGTTGGAGTAAATCCTGCACTCGATGAATTTCAGGATCTCGCCGCCGATATGCGTAAAGCGGCCGAGACCGAGGCGCGTGAGCACGGTCGCGCCATCGCACTAAGCGAGGCGGCAGCTTAGCTTCGTAGAAGCTGCTTCGCACGGTTCTTACCATGATCCCATGGTCGCTTCTTACGTCCACAGGTCGGTAGATATCTGGTTGGACGCTGCATAGCTATGGTCACTAAGATCGCAGGTTGGTAGTTCTATGCGTTGGTCGATTTGCGCCACCTGGTCTCGAGTCCAGATTGTTTGGCTCTGCTAAGATTGAGTTTGTCAGCGGTGTCACCGCGTGCTGAATCTTGACGATGACAAAATCTAGACGATGGTAAAGATCCACTCCGGTCAGACGATCCGTGATTCATGACGCGGGTGGTGCAGCCAGCACACACCCCGGCTCCTGAGTTGTCTTCACTACATCGAATCGTTCCACTTAGTTGATTCCACCGACTATCGAGGTTCTGGATTGAACCGCCATACTAGACAAGCTGTTCGAATGGGAGCCACAACTGGATTTGATGATCTCGGAGGAGCGGGCTTTGAGCGATTATTCCAGTTCCTTGTCCTCGGTAGAAGAATGCCTGTTGCCGCCGGTATGGCTGCACTCAGGGATGAAAATGCCAATGCATCTCGCCATCTCTTCGGGTTTGGGAGCTTGTCGATGACCGACTCCTACCTCTAATTCAAGATCACAGAGTTCACACGAACGGCGTCGAGTTCGCGACACGGTCTTATCCGGCGTCATCAACCAGCTTGACTTGGGGTCGTCGGTGGATCAACGGTCGTAACGCCGGATCGGAGCAGGATCCGCAGGCCTTCAGTTGGGCATCTCCTCACGGTGTGGGTCTGTATAACTCGTATAGTCGTCGGTGAGATGCAACGGAATGATATTTGATGGGCCTGCCTGAGTAATTTCAGTCCAATGACAATATCCATAAATCGGTGGTATCACGTTGGTGCTTTGCCTGAAAGAGCGTGCGGTGTGGCCGACTCTTTTTGCAGCTGATCTCGAGCGACAGATAAAGATGTGGAACGCTCCTAACTAGTCCAATGGTGATGAATGGCATCAGACTGGTCCACAGGAGAGGCGATGAGGATCAGGCGTGGGCCCCAAAGAGAGACGATCGTGACTCGTGCTTACCCCGTGTATGGCCAAGGTCCCCTCGCGGCGACCATGGAGCGTACGGTATTGAGAGAATTGACACTCTCAGACTGCTTGATTGTAGGACTGGTAGAGGTCGTGGGCCTCGAGTATGTTCATGGCTTGGGTGCTATCCTTCACTGCTAACGGCTCCTTTTAGGATTGGCGATGACAACAATCACCTCCTATGACCCATAGGGAGCCTGTTCTCTTGTTGCGGACGCCTACTACCTGATTGCCTAGATCTCTAGGTTCCCAACAGTGCCATGCAGTTTTGGTGTCCGCCGCCGTGCAAATATTTGTCCGTCAACGTGCAGTTTTGCGTGTCCGCCAGTAGGTAGACAACCCTCGGGATGCATAGGCGTTCTAGGTGATATAGTTGACAAACTTGGTGGTGATAGGTGGCTGCCATTTTGGACAAGCGAATCGTTCGATCGCTAGTTTTTTGCAAGGTTCCACCCTGAAGGAGCAGCTAATGAGGGTTATTGCAATCGAAGAGCATTTCGCTCCACGAGATCTCGAGGCAGATCGCGGTGGTTCGGCGAGATATCCTGGCGAACTCGGTGCTCGTCTCGATGAGGTTGGTGACCAACGCATAGCTGACATGGATCGTAATGGGATCTCCTATCAGGTGTTAGCCTCGACCCCACCTAATGCCTCGACTGCCACTGAGGCTGCTAGGTGGAACGACAGACTCGCTGAGATCATTGCTGTCCATCCGAATAGATTCGGGGGGTTCGCATCTCTGTCCACTCCTGAGCCCGACTCTTGCAGTGCCGAATTGGAGAGGGCAGTCACAGAGCTCGGGTTCTGTGGCGCGATGATCCACGGCCATGCAAACGGCGTCTTCTGCGACTCACCCGACCTATGGCCCACTTTTGAGAAGGCAGAGGAGCTCGGAGTTCCGATCTATCTCCACCCAACTCCCCCTGTTCCAGCGGTGTTTTCGGCTTACTACAGCGATCTGAAACCCGAAGTTGCACAAGTGCTGTCTACGAGTGGTTGGGGATGGCATGCAGAGACTGGGTTGCATGCGTTGCGGCTTATCGTGGGAGGAGTCTTTGAGCGCTTTCCAGCTCTGCAGGTCATCATTGGCCACATGGGGGAGAATGTCCCATTCTCACTCGCGAGGGCAGAGGCGACGCTCGGGCGGGTTACTCCCGAACTGACTCGCTCGATAACCCAGACATTTTGTGAGAATTTTTATGTGACAACTTCAGGCTACTTCACAGTTCCTCCGTTAATGTGCGCCATGATGGTCGTTGGCGTGGACCGGATCATCTTTTCAGTCGACTATCCGTTTGCTCGCAACCAGGACGCTCGAGCCTTTCTCGATACCATGCCGCTCTCGCTTCAAGATCGACATAAGATTGCGCATCAAAATGTTGAACGACTACTGTCGATTCCTGATTAGGGATAGTAGCCGACGATCGACCTTACAGCTGGTCCGTTCTTACAGCTGGTCCGTCGTGACGTGCTCATAGATAAGCGCGATGTTTAGCTGCCAGCACGGTCTTGAAGGGACGATAGTAGCAGACTCGCTGGGGTATCGTGGAGATGACCGGCGAACATGCCCAACCTTCTCAACCCGGCGTGCACGCCGCCTCCTGTTCTCAGCGAACCTCTCTGATCTGCTAGCTACGGCGCGGCTATGGGAACGGCAAAAGGCGAATGCAATTCAGATTAACTGAGACTATGTCGTATAGATGTGGTCCGATGTGCAGGCAACCAGCTTTACTGAAAGCCGCAGAAGCGCTTTTTAAATAAATATAAGCGCTATCTAGGGTTGGATTCATGGCTTGGAAATATTATCTGACCAGCTCATTGTGATCAGGTTGTCTGTGACGCCATGACCATAGATGCTGCTATTGGAGCGACCCAACTGCGACGACAGATCCGTATTCCAATTAATATGACTAAATTAGTCGGAATTAACCAGCGTGAGGGGCAGATGATGACAGATGAGTCGAAAACGCTGACGGTAGAGGAGATAAAGGCTCGCTCGAGTTGGCTGCGTGGGAACGTGGCTCAGGAGCTGCAGGAAGATTCAACGAGCTTTGAAGCCGATACCGCCCAGATTCTTAAGTTCCACGGCATATACGTCCAGGACAACCGGGATACGCGAGCTGAGCGTATCCGTGCCAAGGTCGAGCTTGACCATCGGTGTATGATTCGCGTCGCGATCCCGGGAGGAAGACTGAGCGCAGACCAGTATCTGGCGCTAGATGCACTGGCAAGGAAGTTGGGAAGCGGTAGCTTGCGTCTTACCACCCGGCAGGGAATCCAGTTTCATTTTGTCGCCAAGGCTGATCTTGGAGAGCTGATGAACCTTATCAACGATACGCTTCTTACGACCTGGGGTGGTTGTGGAGATGTGGTTAGAAACGTGACGGCCTGCCCCTCCTCAGATGAGGGGGTAAAGCGACTTGGACTAGACGAGTTGGCCCAGACTATCTCCCTCCAATTCAAGGCTCCATCGGATGCCTACTACGAACTTTGGATCGACGGCACACGAGTACCGAACCAGGTGCTTGGAGCGGCGCCGGTCGCCGAGTCCGTATACGGACCCACCATGCTTCCTAGGAAGTTCAAGATCGGCCTGACGACCTCTCGCGATAACTGTGTCGATGTATTCTCGTGCGATGTGGGGCTTGTGATCGACGTCAACGATCCTCGTAGAGTGAGGATCTATGCCGGCGGTGGTCTTGGTCGCAGCGGCACCGACGATACAACCTTTGCCCGCTTGGGTGATCTGCTCGGAGAGGTAGATCGACTTCAGGTTCTCGATGTAATCACCGCGATCGTGGGACTACATCGAGATGAGGGCAACAGGGAGGATCGGAGCCATGCCAGGCTCAAATATCTGGTCGAAGCAAGAGGAGTCTCCTGGGTGCGAAGCGAGGTGGAACGACGTGGTGGAGTGTCTTTCTCTGCGGCTACTCCCGATACTTTCGTAGTCGAGGATGATCACTTAGGTGAGCTGGTAACTGACAACGACCACTTTGATTTTGGCGTCAAGCTACCAAGCGGACGGATCGTGAACCGCGAGAATGGACGTTATCTGGACGGAGTAGCCGCCATCGTCGATGAGTTCAATCCAGAACTAGCCATCACCGCTCGCGGTGATCTCATCGTCAGAGGTGTCGCGGTGAGCCAACGGGATCGACTTCGTGAACTCTTGGCGCTGCACGGCATTGATGCACCTGAAGAGTTGAGTCCACTACATCGGGCGTCGTTCGCATGCGTCGCGTTACCAACTTGTGGATTGGCGCTCGCTGAGTCGGAGCGTTACCTACCAGAGTTTCTTGATGAGTTCCACACCATGCTTGCTGAGCTATCGATGTCGGAAGAGTCTTTCGAGGTGCGAATGACCGGCTGTCCGAACGGATGTGCTCGACCATACCTGGGTGAGATCGGCATCGTTGGTCGGTCGAAGCGCTCTTATGACATCTTCATAGGCGCTGATCGCCACGGAACTCGTCTCAACACCCTGTTTGCCCGAGATGTGGATCGGGGTGCGCTCGTCTCCGGACTCGAACCTTTGGTCAGGCGATATCGTGATCAACGCCGAGCGGGCGAGAGCTTTGGTGACTTCTATTTCAGACTCGATGATGAGGAGATCGCATCGGTGAGACCTGCATCGCGCCAACGGCGATCTCGTGCTAAGAGCGAATCATGATGGTGAAGTTGCGCCTCGAGAACCGGATGGTTGTGGTGATAGGAGCGTCGGATGAGGCGGTTCAACGGGCCAACTCCTTTGCGAACCAGGGTGCCCGTGTGCTGCTTGTCGGCACGCCAGCGGGCGGTTGGGCGTCGCTGATCTCGATCCAAGATGACTCATCCATGAGCTGCCGTTACGCCAAGCGTCCTAGTCGCAAGGATCTAAAGCGAGCTGCTCTAGTGGTTGCTACCGATCGTGACGACGTCATCAATACGTGGCTGTCAGACAAAGCTAAACGTTATCGATTTTTGTTGAATACGCTCGACGTGCCTGAGTACTGCGATTACTACCATGTCGCGATCCGGCGACCGCATCTAGACATCGAAATTGGAGTATCGACTGACGGTCATTCGCCAGCGTTCGCATCCTCGCTGGCGACACGACTCGCCAAAACGGTCACCGACGACGACTGCCATACCTATGAGGTATTGAAACAGATTCGCCAACAGCTACGACAGCAGGGTCAGTCGCCGAGCTCACTCGATTGGGTTCAACTCGAACTCGAGACCCGTCAGTCGCGACTGCGGGAGACCCGTCAGGCGCAGCTTTAGCACTTATGGCTAGACGTACGCCACAGGTGTATCGGCTACTATATTCGTTTAGGGATATCTCTATAAGTTAAGTTATAGATACGTGTATTCAACTTTGATGGGAGAGGAAGAGATTGTCTGACTTATTACACGCACCGGTTGTTTGGTTCACTGGTCTATCCGGGGCCGGCAAGTCCACGATCGCCAAGCGTGTCGCCGACGAACTTCGCGAAAGTGGAGTTGGAATCGAGTGGCTCGATGGCGATGAAGTTCGTTCTATTCTCTCCCCCGATTTGGGATTCACGAGAGCTGACCGCGACCTCCAAGTGACTCGCCTTGGCTATATCGCCTCACTCTTGGCCCGCAATGGCGTCGTAACGATCGTCTCTGCGATCAGCCCTTACGAGGAGAGTCGCAAGCGGGCACTCGAAATGTGTCATCGCAGTGTCCTGGTTCACGTTGATGCACCGCTGTCGGTTCTTGAGGCTCGCGACACCAAAGGGTTGTATCGGCGGGCGAGAGAAGGGTCGCTGCTGGGGCTGACTGGTGTGGACGATCCTTATGAGTCGCCGCTGGATCCGGATCTGCGCATCGATACATCATCTATGACGATTGATGAGGCAGTCGCCAAAGTGTTGTTGGCACTCACTCCTCAGGAGGCCCGTATTGGCTGACTTGAATGCATCCATTGCCGTCATAGAGGAGGCGATCGGTAGCTATCCGGACCTCGCCGTTACCACGGGACTCAATATCTCTGGGTCAGTGCTACTTGATCTCGTCTCGCGCTCTAACTTCTCTGGCGCCGTCCTCTTTGTAGATACCGGATACCACTTTCCTCAGACCCTCTCTCTTTGGGAGGAGCTCCAAGATCGCTACTCAGAGATGAACTTCGTAGCCCTTGGCGCTGATAACCCTCCAGACACTCTGTACAGTCGTGATCCCGAGTTGTGCTGTTCGTTGAACAAGGTAGCGCCTTTAGAGAACTATCTCCAGGAGCATCGAGTCTCTGCTGTCCTGAACGCCAGGACCAGGGTCAGTTCACCCGGACGTCGCGACCTCTCGGTGATCGAGCACGGGACCCGGGTTCGCATCAATCCCCTTATTGAGTGGTCCTACGAGGACTTAGAACACTACCTCGAAGATCGAGATATACCGTACCATTCGCTCTATCACGAGGGTTACCTGTCCATGGGGTGCTGGCCGTGTACTGGGCCGGTTAAGCCAGGGCAGGATCCGAGATCAGGAAGATTTATGGGGCAGGGGCGAAGTGAGTGTGGGATCTGGCTCGACGTAAAAAAGGCATGAGCGCTTACTCCAAATCGGTTATCAATCTTCATCATCCACGAAAGGCGGTTGACACCTATGTCGCGCGCACTTATTACAAGCCAAGTCGATAGAAGCGCTACGCTTGAGCCCGCTGGCGAGATCGGCCCAGATTCGCTAGCGGTGGAGTGCTCTGCCCGTCAGCTGGCTGACTTGGAGATGCTCGCAACCGGTGCGTATGCACCGGTGATGACCTTTATGGGTCAGGACGATTGGAGGAGTTGTGTCGAGTCGATGCGCCTTGCGGATGGAACTTTATGGCCAATCCCTATAACTCTACAGTTGTCTGCCAGTGCTGTTCCTGCATCGACGAGCGAGATCCGGCTGATGAGCCATGGTCGCCATATCGCCACGCTAGCAGTGTCGGAGCGCTTCACTCCAGATCTGCACCGAGAGGCGGAGATGGTCTATGCTACGTCCTCACGTGAGCATCCTGGAGTAGCTGCCCTGTACGAGGCGGGCGATTTGGTGGTGAGTGGCCGATTGAGTTTTCACGCGCTGCCACGCTCCTTCGCCGGACCCGAGTACTTGACCCCCTTTGAGACCAGGCTCGCTGTCGAGCAGAGAGGATGGCGAACCGTGGTGGGTTTCCAGACCAGGAACCCAGTGCACCGAGCACATGAGTACCTACACAAAGTAGCGCTTGAGCTCTTCGACGGTCTGCTTCTTCACCCCTTGGTGGGTGAGACCAAGAGCGACGATATCTCTGCCGAGGTTCGAATGCGGGTTTACAAGGCTTTGCTAGACAACTATTACCCTCAGGAACGCGTGCTTCTAGCCGTGTATCCGGCCGCCATGCGATACGCGGGTCCGCGTGAAGCTCTCCTCCACGCGCTTTCGCGCAAGAACTACGGCTGTACCCACTTCATAGTTGGTCGAGATCACGCTGGGGTCGGAGACTTTTACGGCACATATGCGGCTCAAGAGCTCTTCGATAAAATTGATCCAGATGAGCTTGGAATCGACATCATTCGGTTTGAGCACAGCTTCTACTGCACCAGGTGTGAACATGTGGCTTCGAAACGGACCTGTCCGCATGATTCAAGCCAACATCTCGCCCTATCTGGCACCAAGGTTCGATCTTTGCTAGTTGAAGGGGAGACGCTCCCGGCTGAGTTCTCTCGTCCAGAGGTCGCCGCCATCCTCGCCGAGGAGTATCGCTAACGCGATTGTTGCTCAACAATATTGCCTAACAGTATCGTTCAAGAATGTCGATGAACTTCGCCCACAGCGAGCGGAGTAGGCCCTAGAGCCACAAAAATGCAGTGGGCAGGTACCGTGCTGCCACTCATGCAAGACACCGGATCTACGCCACTTTTACGGCCTCTGTGTCCACGCTATCTGCCCTCCTTTGACCCCGGTCTACGAATTGATCTTCTAGCCTGGTTCTCGAGTCGGCGATGCGCCAATGGAGGTCTGTGCAAGGTGGGGAGGTTCCTCCCCACCTTGTGAACTCCGTTCCCAACGAACCTCGCGACTGCGTGAAGTCATCCACGGTCTTCCTCGTGTGGAACATGATGTCTCTGGTGGGTACTCTCCCCAGTGGCGACAGCTATTGTCAAGTGCATGAACTCATCAGAGCTCGTGTAGCTATGCTATGTGCGTGATCTGGTGGATCGCCACTACTTTCGACCGTTGACTATTTTGGAAATGGCGAGAGTATCCAAGATGTCGAGTGCTAACTTTTCAGGCAAGTTTCGGCTAGCTTATGGCGAGACGCTGTACAGTTGCCCTTTGAAGACGTGAATTAAACGAGCGCAAGCGCTTTTTCGCCATGACGACTTGTTCGCGAGCGTCTACTTCGTTGTTGGCGACCTGTCGTTAGCTTCATTTGGCGCTCGTTCTACTCAAGTTATCTGTGTGTCCCCGTCTGATTACCGCCTATGAGACCACGGCGATCTCGAGATGCTTGCACCGTGTCTGCGGAGATTGGCGACACGACCGGGAGGCACCCTCGAGCTTCCAGTGTCATCGTGCTGATAGAGCTGGTTCCCAATCGGCTCGATGTGTAGGCATCTCTGTAAGTCGATCAAGTAAGCAGGATCGGTCAAGTAAGCAGGATCGTAGAAGAGTCGATCGAGCCAAGACGCCTACTTATAGCCCTACGAACGCAACCAGCTCCTCGATGTTCATTCCGATTCACGACCCTGAAGCTGCCCTAGTGCTCTATCGCGATGTACTCGGTCTTGATGCGAGTGTTGGTGGCTTTGACTGAGTCACCGTCGGCGCTCCTGGTCAAGACGTTGGGATTGTTCTGTTTCAACCTCACGGAGGTCGCTCGCAGGCCGAGGGGGATGCTCTTCTGGCTCTGGTGACACAAGGATTGCTACAGGCGGCGATCTTCAACCCTGACGACCTGGACGCGACTTTTGAGAACATCAAGGCATCGGGCGCTGAGATTATTGAGGAGCCTACCTCACAACCCTGGGGTGTGCAAGACTGCGCCTTTCGCAATCCATCGGACAACCTTGTTCAGATCGCGCAGGCCTGACTCTCGAATCGGGCGACCAAGCGCTTGGCTGCTGCTTCAAATAGTTGGAGATGGCAGTCTCTGGAGTAACCGCAACCTGGCCCGGATGGAGCTGAAGGTTGTCGGATGGTCGAGGTGATAACGGTGTGACTTCCGAGTGCCCGACGGGCAAGACCCGTTTGGTGACTGCCCTGCGCGGATGCCCATGTCCTGCTGGCGCGGTTGGAGACGGTAGGCATCAAGAGCTGGCGGAGTCGGGATTGATCGTGGATTCAGGGCATTTTGACGAGACCGGAGGTGACCTATTGATCGCTAGCATTGGCCCATGTCCGATGTTTTGTATCACTATCAGCGAGTGAGCGAGGGTTTCGGGTCTCGCCTCCTAGCTCTCAAGCCTGGGCAGCTATCGCTTCCCACGCCGTGCTCTGATTGGGATGTTCGAAATCTAGTTGTCCATGTCATTGATACCCACTGGCGAGTAGCGAGTATGCCGGAGCGAGAAGCAGACCCAGCTGGTGATCTCATGAGCCAGTGGTCCGACGCTACTGCTGCCGTGCAGACGGCACTTGCTGACCCCGAGACCTCGGCAACGCTTGTTGGAGGTATGTTTGGTGAACGCTCGTTTGCGTCGTTGGTGGATAGTCTTTTATCTGCCGATACCCTCTTTCATACCTGGGACTTGGCTCGGGCCACTAGTCAGGGCGAGGAGTTGGACAAGGAGGCGGTGACTCGAGCGTTAGCGTACCTAACCCCACTCGATGAAGCCATCCGTCGACCAGGCGGCTTTGGACCAAAGATCGATTCGGCGCCTGGTGCAGACATTCAAACTCGCTTTCTCAATTTTGGCGGTAGGGCCGTCTAGACGAGATCGGCAAGGCTCAGTCTCAAGGTTGTCGGAGAGGTAACACCTTATTGTCTGGGACAGACAAGCATCGCTTGACGTTGCATCCGGACGGACGAGACATCTGCTTATCTGCACTCGGCTTGAATGATCGATGGCGAGAAGGATCTTTGTCGGTGGCCTTGGGTCCAGACCTTGCGCTCGAGTGCTCGCCTGCGAGCTAAGTAATTTGCGAGACGTTTGTACAGGGACCCAACGATACGATCGGCTACTCAGGCCGATCGATCTTCGCGGCTGATCTTCTCTGGGTGGCGCTGGGCTCCAGCGCAACAACTACTGACCTCGGTCGATATGCGTGTCGCTAAGGTGTAGAAAAGTCCGGGTAGGGTCTTCCAAGCCATCCTTGCAGGGTGTTGGCATAGGCCAGTTGGAAGCCTAACGGTTCATCGTAGTCGCGTTCAAATAACGCGATGAAGAGTGTCAGAGTCAAAAAGGGATGGGCGCCGAGTTCGAATAGAGCGGCGTAGTCCTGATTGACAAGAGCTTGGCGCTCGGCCGCCTCAAAGGATAGCCAAGTTGTTGCTTCTCCGCCATGGCAGTTTAAGAGCTTTCTTGCATACTCATCTTCCCACCAGGTGACCGTCGCTACTGGATTGGTTCTATAGCGTTCGACCAGCTCCGGGTCTCGGTCGATGGTGTAGAGGAACTTGTCCAACAGGTATTTACTCAACCTAAGCCTCCTTTGGGTACCAGGTGAAGTAGGCCTCCATCGTATGGAACAGATCGAGAGAATCAACATAGTCAGCCTTGACACCCTCACCAGCCACACCCATCATGAGGAGGAAATCCATGAATCCATGGGTTGCATTGCCGGGCTTAGCAAGCATGTCGAGATCTATGTTGGCAAGCGCAGTCCCCACATCCCCGCTAGCGATCCATTCGACAGCGGTGCGATCGAACTGAGGATCTGGTCCGTGGGGACCAAATTGCCGGGGCCCGCCGAGTTCCAGCGAGAGGTGGCCGGTGCCAATAATGGCGACGCGTAGGTTCGACTCCCAGCGTTCGATGATCTGACGAAGCGCACGACCCAAGGCGACGAAGCGTTCGGGTTGTGGCAAAGGAGGTGCGAAAATGTTCGTGTAAACCGGGACCACCGGCAGGTCATTTTGCGGTCTTAGTGTAATGATTGGGCAGGTAACGCTGTGGTCAAGCCGGAGCTCATTGCTAAAAGCCAGGTCGAAACCTAGGTCTAGTCCGCTTCGCAGGATATGATTTGATAGCGCGACGTTCCCCTGCAGGACCATTTTCGGCATCCCGAATTCACGTTCTTCGTTGTACCAGTTGGCATCGTAGACCGGCGCATTGCCGACAAGAAACTGAGGCATGTTGTCGAGCCATAGCTGATGAAAGTGATCGGATCCCACCAGGACTAGAAGGTCGGGTCTGGCAGTGGTAAGCGTCTCTCTAAAGGCAGCAACCTTTGCAATCCACTCCTCGGCAAATGCGGGTCGTTGGTCAACTGGCATAGTCGATGTTCGGTAGAAAAATGGGTGGTGGGTTGAGGCGATGATGGCCGCTATTTTTGCCATTTGGGATTCTCCTTCTAATCTTTGGACTCAAAAGGCTGGTCAGCTTGAAATGGGCTTGGTTCGTACCTTGCTCCGTGTTCCACATGGAGGTAGATGTCCATGCCGATCGGATTTCGCAGCTCCTCGGCTATCTGGCCGAGTAGACCAGCCGATCGCGCAAGAAGAGATACCCCACGAAGCACCTCAACGGGTATGCCCAGGTCACACAGGGCTGCACCGCATACTCCGGCACCGTTTAGTGGAAGCTGTCTGCCTAACACTGGCGCATGGACCCGTCCAATGGCGGCAAATAGAGAGAGGTGGTCGCCGTACAGACCCTCCTCACGGCACAGATCCATTAATACCGGAGTCCTCGGATCGACCTCTTTGTGTACCGGATGCCCCAACCCTGGGATGTAGAGCTTGTCTCGTTTGGCATCCTGGATGAGCCGGAGGGCAATCTCGTCCCATTCGTTCTCGGTTGTCGGATGCAGCGGAGCCTGAACGAGTGCACGATGCAAGAACCGACCAGTGTCCTCGGTTACGCCTAGGAATCTAGATCCTCCTCCAAGAAGGCCAGCGGCCATGGCTCCTTGGATGGAGTCAGGCGCCGATAGCAGGGTGAGGCGAGAGACGATGGCGGTAGGGGTAAAGCCATGATCGGCAAGTGCAACGAGCACCGCCTCGAAGATTCTTACCTCGGAGGCATTTGGCCTGCGCTGATTCAACATCCAGAGCGCCAACTCTCCGAAGCCGACCCTCCCCATCATATCCTCAGCCAGACTCTGGCCGAGGAGAGAGATTGTCCTCTCGTCGGAGCTGCCGAGGCCAGTTGGATAGCTGTCACTGTTCGTCACTTGACTTAATCCTTTGCTTCATAGATGATAACGTGCCCGGTGCTCGGAGGGACTACTGAGTAAGCCATGCCCGGATCTCTTCGCTATGTTCGCCAAGTGCTGGTGAACCCCGACGATAGGATGGAGGAGTCCGTGACAGCCCAATTGGGTTGCGAATCATCTCCATTGGCCCCCGTTGAGTGGGGACCACAACGGTAGGTTCTAACCCAAAACTCGCCGCTAGATTGAGACCCTGGTCAACGGTGGCGATTGGTGCACACGGAACGTTGGCGGCGGTGAGCACCTCGAACCACTCTTCTGCACTTTTTGCTTGAAGTAGTTCCACCAGAATCGGGCGTAGCCGTTCTCGGTGCATGGTTCGAAGTTCGTTTCTGGCAAAATCGGGATCGTCTGCCAACTGCGGGGCTCCAAGAGCCTCAGTTAACGCCCTGAACTGGCTATCATTGCCAGCTATGACCACGAGATCTCCGGTCTTGGTAGGAAGCGGCTCGTACGGGAAGAGGCTCGGATGAGCGTTGCCCATCCGGTAAGGAACGACCCCTGCAAGTACATATGCTCCGGTGTGATTTGCCAACCCGGACAGCGCGGAGGCCATCAAACTCACATCTACATGCTGACCTTTGCCGGATTGGTGGCGTTCTTGGAGTGCCGCAAGAATGCCGATCGTGGCGTGCATACCCGCCATGATATCAAAAACTGAGATACCAGCTCTATAGGCAACGTCATCTGGTGACCCAGTTAGGCTCATCAAGCCGGACATAGCCTGGACCATCAGATCATATCCCATCATGGTGGCGCCCACGCTCTTGTCGCCAAACCCAGTGATAGATGCATAGATGAGGTGAGGATTTATACCCGCGGCAGTATCGAAATCCAGTCCGAATCGCTTGAGCTGCCCAGGTTTGAAATTCTCAATCATAACATCGGATCTCTGGATCAAGGTTTTCGCAAGTTCGAGGTCAACCGGGTCCTTCAGATCGAGGACGATCGATCGTTTGTTTCTGTTGACACTTGTGTAGTAAGTTGCTACCCCATCATGCTCCGGGGGCATCCAAGTTCGCGTGTCGTCACCCTTGGGTCCTTCTACTTTGACCACCGTCGCGCCCAGGTCGGCGAGGAGCATGGTTGCGTATGGACCCGCAAGAATTCTTGAAAAGTCGGCTATCAGCAGTCCTTCAAGAGGCCCAGCCTTTCCTTGTTCAGTGTGATCAGCCATAGATCGATCGATCACCCCTTCCTTTGTAGTTTGTCCGCTGTCCGGATGATTGTCCGAAATAAGCCTAGCTTCGATCTCTGTCGAATGTCAATCGAAGAACGTGGGATCGTGGGTTGAACGGCTAAGCGATTTGGGAGGGTATCGACATGAAGCGAGCTATATCGGCTTGGATCGCCCCTTGTTTCTCTAGTAGCGCTGGAAGGTGGCGTTGCACTAAGTCGTTGACCGAGGTTTCGGCGGCGGAGGCGTTTACATTCATCGAAGCGATGACTCGGCCGGCGGTATCTCGTAGTGGCACCGCGACAGAACGTATCCCGAGCGCTAGTTGTTGATCTGTTAGAGCCCAGCCTCGCTCACGTACTTGACTAAGATCAGCGAGGATCTCCTCCTCGGACGGTTGCCAACTAGCACTGACTCCAGCTCGACTGGGACTGTGCAGCGCCTCGCTTAGCTCCTCTGGGGTGAGAAACGCCAGTATCGCCTTGCCGAGGGAGGTGGCGTAGGCCGGAAATCGAGTACCGATGTGCACGGAGATGCCGACGATCTTCGGAACGGCGACGCGTGCGACGTAGATGATGTCGGATCCATCGAGCTGGGCGATGGAGCAAGATTCGTTGGTGAGCTGTACGAGGTCGGTGAGGTGGGGGCGCACGAGTTGCCACAGACCTTGAGATGCAGTGTAGGCCAACCCGAGATCTAGAACTTTTGCGGTTAGCGCATAGCCGACGTTGGTGGCTCGCATGTATCCGAGCTCCTCAAGTGTTAGCGCGATCCTGCGGGCGGTTGGGCGAGCCAAGCCGGTTCGAGAGGCAAGCACTGGTAAAGATAGTTCGACCTCTCCTGCTTTAAAGGCAACTATCACGTCGAGACCGCGAGCCAATGCTTCAATAAAATCTGGCGTTTCGCTGCGTCGTGTCATAGGTGATCTTGATCTCCTTGGGATGCCTGAATTGGTGTGGCTCTTTAGGCACGTAGTCTAGGTGCGCCTCGCTCTCATGGTAGAACCGATTGAGTCTGTGGGCGGTGATTGAAGTGCAAGCTACGACAGACAAACGATCGCTAGCTGAATCTCCTGTGTCGTTGACTGAGGTGTAAGACTAGGAGCGTCCAGTAACCCAACCGCGATCTCATCGTTGTGGAGGAGACCGCGCTTCAGACCTTCTCTTGATCTCATCATCTTTGCAACCCTTGTGAGATCTCCCTAACCTTTTGTGCTTGACATCACGACTCTCTTGGTTTAGCATGATGGGCAGTCATATGACCGAAGAACGGACAAATGTCCGTTCAAATTAGAGTTGCCCGATGACAATTGGACACGAAGGGGGAGTTGTGATGGAGGAAGCGAAGCAGACGATGCCGCGGGACGGACAGCCAATAGTCTTTCGTGATGGAGTTGTTGTCTGCATGGACCGTGGTCACCAGCTGCTCTCTCGTGCGGACGTATTGATCCAAAATGGTCGGATCGCCGCCATCGGGCCAGCGTTAGCTGCTCCTACCGACTGCTTCGCCATCGACGCCTCGAACGGTATAGTTATGCCGGGCATGGTCGACACTCATCGCCATCTTTGGCAAACTGCCATGAGGGGCTATGGTGCGGATTGGACTCTCACCCAATACTTTGTCTGGTACTACCTACAGTGGGGAAAGGCGTTTCGACCAGAGGACATCTACGCCGGGAATCTATTGGGCGCGGTGGAGGCGATCGATGCTGGCGTCACCACAACCGTTGATTGGTCGCACGGTTTGCAGACGATAGAGCATGCTGAGGCCGCCGTTGATGCACTGGAATCGGTGCCGGGCCGATACATGCTCGCATATGGGAATATCCAGCAGGCTCCTTGGGAGTGGGCTACGTCTCCAGACTTCGCCTCGTTCGTCAACACTCAGCGGAGTCGAGCCAATAGTAATGTTGCGCTCCAGATCGCATTCGATGTCACTGGAGATCCGGCGTTTCCAGAACGGACGGCGTTCGAGGCTGCCCGTGCTCTTGGCTTGGCCGTTACCACCCACGCGGGGGTCTGGGGCGCCACCAACGACATCGGCATTCAGCAGATGTTCGATGCTGGTTTCATGACTCCGGAGACCGTATATGTGCACGCGGCCTCATTGACTGCAGATTCATACCATCGAATTGCAGCAACCGGCGGATCGGTCTCGGTATCTACGGAGAGCGAGGAGAGCGCTGGCCAGGGTTATCCGAGTACTTTTAGGCTCCGAGAGTATGGGATCCCGGCCTCGTTATCGAATGACACCAGCGTATGGTGGAGTGGCGATCTTTTCTCGGCGATGCGTGCGACGCTCGGTGCCGATCGAGCGATGGAGCACCTAGAACATCACCAACGCGAAGACACTCTTACTCACTGCACGTTGAGGGCGGAGAATGTTGTCGAGATGGCGACTATGGGCGGCGCACGCGCTCTGGGGCTGGATGGCGAGATTGGAAGCCTTGAGGTAGGCAAGAGAGCGGATGTGGTTCTTGTCAAAAATGAGGCATCACCTGCGATGTTCCCGCTTCTGAACCCCTACGGGCATCTAGCTTTTCAGGCACAGCGAGCCGACGTTCACACCGTTTTGATTGACGGGAAGATGGTCAAGTACGAAAACCGCTTGCTCGGCGTTGACTTCACTGTCGTGAGGAGGCGTATCGACACCACCATCGACCATCTGCAGTCAACGCTCGGAGAGGACGCATGGAGACAGGAGATGAATCCTGAGATTCCAGAGGTTCGTGTTATCAACAACCCGTACACGTACACCTATGATGACACGATCTCACGCCCTAGCGATGCTGGTCGAGGAGCAAACGGCGTCGATCACCGGTAGTCATCGCCATGCTAGCTCCAACTCTTCGCAGACAGTAAGGCTGGGATCCGATGTCACGACTGACCGTTGGCCTATGCTGTGGCGCTGTGTTTATGCTGCACTTGTAGATCGGCGATCGCGCCCTAGGCTTCGCATCGACTGGGAGATAGCGATGCTGCTACTCGCCCAGTAAGCTCCGATGGCCAAGGAAAAAGACAGTGTCAAGTGTTAGATGTTGCAGCAGTATGGAGCTTGTCGGTCCCAATATCGCCTAGAGGATGTCGGTTTTGGTGAACGATTCGAAACTCTATCTCTGCTGGTTCGTATGTTTCCTCCTCTAGCTGCCCTGCTTGAATCCTCCTGGTCGGCACTGGTATGGCCAAGTTGGAGTGGGAACGGTTGACCACTCGTTAGCTCTTGCTCGACAGTCAGCCTCTAGTCCTGTCTGCGAGTTCGATCTCGCTATCTTCCGATTAGATTCTGCACTATGCACGATCAGGATCAATTGATCCGATGGCGGAACCGCAAAAACCTGGTCAAGCGTTACCGCTATCGAGGCATCTGCGGAGTACTCGGGCTTCTGTTCGCATGCTGGGAGGGACACCTACGTTGGCCAAGCCAAGCTGCGCACATCAGTATCCTCATCGCGATTGTAGTCATGTTCGCACTCGCGTTACTGGCTGGCCGTCATCGCCAACCCATGTCTACTGCCGTTTGGTTGTCGCGGGTCGTGGCAACCATCAGGCAACCATCAACCAGGCCACCAGTCGCTATTGTTGGAGCTCTAATCTGGATCGTGCTGGTGCTAGCGGTCGCAGGATGGGATCTCCACAGCTTCTTGCTCGAGCAGCATTCGCTACCTACGCTTAGCTATCTGATCGGACGGGTAAGTCGTTTTGCATTAGGACGATCGGTTTTAGTCGCTACGTGGTTGGCTTTGGGTGGTTTTTTTGTGCTGGCGAATCGCTCTCATGTTGGGTGTAAGGTCCCCACCTCTCCAGAACCACCAACCGGTGACACTGGGCGTGCTGGGCCAGGAGATCAGGCGTCGTGAGTCTCGGCCAACTGGTGTGGCTATCGCTGGCGGTTTTGATTGTCGGTTGGATCGCCGTCACCCAACTTAGCTCCGGTCGACTCCCGACGGTTAAGATGATAGCCTTTGGCTTCCTCGATTCCTGGCTTGGGCGAGCTATCATGTTGGCCGGATGGGCTGAGCTCGGCTGGCATCTATTTTGCCAACACCCATGACGCTTCCAGATTGAACGCTCAGCTGGGATGGCATTGCCTCTTTCGGCGAGCAGAGTGGTTTGTCTGCGTACGATATGGTGTTGCACGCGAGGGCTAGTTGGCATTGTTAGTATGATCAGCGCGGTTGGGCTTTGATCGCCTGGCCAGTCGTCGCTCTTGCCGACTGCGATTCAGAGCGTGTCGGGTCGCTGTTGATAAGCTGTGAACACGATCGGGCTTTAGATAGTCGAGTGTCCAAATACAGATAGCTGCGCTCAGGTGAGATGGCCGCGGGCGTCGATGGTGATTGAGTCGCTTGTCTGGCCGCTCCTCGATACCTCGAAGTGGTCATAAAGGTTTACGACTGTGCAGATATGGTTGGGAATGACGTGGAGTAGCGTACCCTCCTGTGGGGGAGTCCCTTGATAGGTTACTACTCCATGATGTTCTGAGAGCCTGGTCACGATGGCTCCATCAAGCTCGATGATGGCACCAAAGCCGTCAAGGAGTGCGGACCTCTCTGCGGTGAGCGCTTTGCTGCCCGCGTCGATGACAAACTGGCCTGGAACGGCCGTACTAATCACTCGAGTTGCGACCACGGCAGCCAGCTGATCAGGTGTGGCGGCGCCGAGGGCAACCTGTTGGCGGTCGTTGAAGATGTAGGTACCTGGCCGCGCTTCAGTGACGGTACCGCCGAGATTATCGACCGTAGGAGAGGATCCGGCACTGAGGACCTTTGCCTCTACCCCGTGTGCATGTAAGCTGCTGCTGGCAATCTCGAGCGCAGCCATCTCGTCTGCTGCAGCGCGCTTGACCGCGTCGGCACCAGCATAGCTGTGGCCACCATGGGTGAAGACTCCGACGACTCGTAGCCCAAGCGATTGGCAACCGGCGGCTAACTCGCCCGCCTGATCTGGTTGAGTGCCGGTTCGGTGTTGCCCACTGTCGATCTCGATCATGATCTCAAGCTCAGCTGGCGCGCGTAACTGTGTGGCAAGAGCCTGAGCACCACGGAGTGAATCGACGCCTATTCGAAGTTTTGCAAGCTTGGAGAGTCGGTCTAGCTTCGCTGCCACCCTTGGTGTTGTCCAGAGTGGGAGAGCGAGAAAGAGATCGTCAAACCCAGCTGCGACAAATACCTCGGCCTCTCCGATCGTAGCCACGGTGATCCCATCTGCACCGAGAGCACGTTGTAGTCGAGCGAGATCTACTGATTTGTGCGTCTTGACGTGCGGCCGAAGTGCGATATGTCGGGAATGCAAGGAGTCAGCCATGCGTGTGAGGTTCGCCTCTACTACATCGAGGTTTATGAGGAGGCTCGGTGTCGCGATGTCATCTAAAGTCCAGGTCTCAGAGATGATAGTTACCTCCTTGCAGTGCGGCCTGATCGTTGTCGAGTGTGCCCTCAGGTGCAGACTCACTACGGGTAGCTGAGATCGGCTCTGAATAGATTCAACATCTCAGTGACCTAAGGGGTGCATCCGTTAATCGTCTCTAACGATCCTAGCTCTGCGAATGAACGAGGATGGCGCTCACCGCGGAAACTGGCCAAGCTATGCTCGCCCGTGAACAACTGCTGGATAGGGCAGTGATGATTCGAGGTGAACCCGTTCCGTCCAGTGGTCAGCCACTGCGGTTCGAAAACAATGCTGTCACGGCAGCAGGCTGGTGAGTATGGCAGCGGATCGGCGTCTAGTGAGCTCCGATCACGTGCATAAAGGATGAACGGATTGCTCGCCAGTGACCGAGTTCGCAGGGGGTGCCAAAATCGGAGATCTGCCACTCGTCCTCCAACACCTTGATGGCTACCCGGTCGATTTGGATGCAGCTAGAGTTTCAGCGGTGTCGCTTGCAGGCTGACGAGCGAGCGACTCGTCGTTCGCCATACTGGAGTCGTTCACAGAAGCCGCTAAGTTGGCCAGCTGATATCGGAGACTTGCAATCTCGGCTAGCATCTCGGCGAGTTGGCCCGTGGTCGCCGTGACCCATTGTTCAGATGGATCGCTCACGCCATGACGCTTGTGGACAATCCATGCAAATCGAGCTTGTGCGTTGTCGCGCTCTCGCAGGGCCTCTCGCCACCATTGGGTGAGGGCCAGGGTGCGACAGTTTTTGGCCTCGAAAACGTGATCGGGTGCGAGCTCCACCTTGATGTCACCTCTATCCTGGGTGCCCTGAAGCCCCAACCTGATGGCGGCTAATCCATGTCGATGAAACAGCTCAACTAGGTCGTTTTCGAGCGATCTTCCCGCCGCCTTAGCTGATCTTCGTGATCGGTTTCTAGCCTCCATGGGTGCTGTGCTCCTTTCCGCGCAGATACTGGTCGTGCGTGTATCCTGAACCTGTTATTGGCGACATGAATCCAAGAGTAGTGCTTGGACACCGTTTAGTCCATGGTTATCGATATCTGCCCTTGATCGAGTGTGCGAGGGCAGTAAGTGACCATGCGTGCGTGGCCCAAGGCCGGGCGCCACAACGAGCGAGGGTCGGCCGATGATAGCAAAGCTATACGCGGGTTGAGAGTTGGCCGTGTCCAGCCTATGGAATTCGAATATCGTGGCGATCCTGCGCTTGTCGGAGCTCATCATCTGCTATGGCAGTGATCGCTACCGGCGTGACGACCGAATAGTGCTCTCCTACGGGGCAGTACTGTAGCCGCCACCACAAGAGGCGAAGTGCCTTAAACGA
The DNA here is from genome assembly GCF_000949255.1 of Ferrimicrobium acidiphilum DSM 19497. Taxonomy (NCBI): domain Bacteria; kingdom Bacillati; phylum Actinomycetota; class Acidimicrobiia; order Acidimicrobiales; family Acidimicrobiaceae; genus Ferrimicrobium; species Ferrimicrobium acidiphilum. Next base: position 25,314 of record NZ_JXUW01000035.1, read on the forward strand.
CACGCCTGGTATCCACCAAGTGGTGAACCGATGGCCATGCCTGCATTGCACCACGGTGTCGAGTTCGAAGAGTGAACCCCTACGCCGTGCGACGACGACGGTCTCCAGCGTCAAGAGCGATACAGCGATGACTAAAAGCTTCTTGCCAATGCACTTGTCCATGAGTGCGTTCCACGATCGATGCTGGCTTTTGTCTGACGTTAGCACGGCACCTATCGTCTGTCGCCCACTGTGGCGAACGTCACTAGAGAGCTGGCTAGATAAAGCTTTCGCGGTGGCAAGTAGAGCCACCAAGCCATACCGATAAGCTGTGCGCGTCATCGCTCCCTGGTTGCCCATGGTTCGAAGGATAGTGGATTGCTGGCTCTCAACCGCACGTATAGCTGCGAGGTGAAGTCGGATCCACACAAATACGCCACCTCTCGCTCTGCATGGATGTGGCACGCCTAGCATCTATGTATAGTGCGACACTCGATCTAGGTCATCTTTGGTGTCAAGCTCGAAAGTCGATTCATCTGGCCGGAGTCACTGCTTAACTCTAAACTGTCCTAGGGCTATGCAGGATTCGACATTCGACCGAGAATAGAGTCCTTCGTAGTAAGCGCCCTAAGTTGCTCGTCATGGTCCATGACAGTGTTTGTGGAATGGAGAGGTTTGGATGCGTCGTCTACACTCGATACACTGAGGTCATGCCGCTAGATTACCTCGCCGACGAGGTCTATGCGCGGCTCGTGCGTGCCGGTTGTGTGGCGGCTGATGAAGAGGCCAGTGACCTTTTAGCAGCCGCTCCTGATGAAGCTACTTTGGCGAAATGGGTCACACGGCGTGAACACGGAGAGCCGTTGGCTTGGATCCTTGGGAGTATCGAGTTTTGTGGCCTATCGATCCTTGTCGATGAGCGGCTGTACGTTCCCAGGCTACAAAGCGAAGAGCTCGCTCGACGCGCCGCGGAACGCCTGCCCCGTGACGGATGCGCGGCGGATCTCTGTACCGGAGTTGGCGCAATCGCTGCCTATCTGGGCCAGATGGCGCCGAATGCGACGGTAGTGGGGACCGACCTGAATCTGAGTGCTGTTCGTTGTGCTAGACGTAATGGCGTCCAGGCCATAGTGAGCGAACTTGGATCGAGTCTGCACTCTGGAGCTTTCGACGTCGTTTCGGTGGTGGCTCCCTATGTCCCCACCGAGCAGCTTCGCCTTTTACCCGCTGACGTCCAGCGCTTTGAGCCCACCCTCGCGCTCGATGGAGGAGCGGATGGACTCACACAGCTACGTCGCAGTGTTTTCGATGCCCAGCGCCTCTTACATGCTGGCGGTTGGTTTCTGGCTGAAGTCGGTGGAGTGCAGGACCGCATGTTGGAGCCTGTACTGCGCTTCGCTGGCTTTGATAGCTTCTCGTCGTGGCACGACGAAGATGGCGATCTCCGCGGTGTCTGCGCCCAGCTTATCTAGCGGCCATGGACGGCCGTCAAGCTGAGATCGTCTCATAAGGTGTTATCCGTTGGTGAAGCGGCGCGCCTAATCATCCACCACTTGGCTAGAAATTAGGTAACTATTCAGGTCACCACCGAGAGTCGGTCGGGTGAAGCTGCGAGGGAAGTGTTTCTCGGTCGCTAGGGCGAAGCGGTTCAAGGGTTCGTAGCGCGTCTCGGACAGCAGCTTCGTTGTGTCTCTGTCCGAGGAACGTCCAAGGTGCAGTCGGGCTCTGGTTGCATACGTTCTAGCGGATGCCGGTAGTGAAGGCTCCCCCGGCTGGACACACGCTAGAAAGTCCTGTAGCTTTGGTGCTGTGAACCAGATCGGGCAACCATCCAGCGAGAGTATCGTCACCGAGAGCGTGGCGGCTAACAGTAGGCAGGCATCGAAGAGCGCAGACGGTTCTCTTTACCGCTATGTTGGCCGGGAGTTCACCGAGGTGGAGATGGAGATAGTGCGCACCCTCTGTTTGGACCCGGCGTATCCTACCCGGGCATCAATCTCGCGGGCGCTCTGTCGATCCCTTGGGTGGACAAAGCCAGACGGTGGGTTAAAGGATATGTCAGCGAGGGTCGCACTCGCCAAGATGGCGGCTGACGGACTTATTACCCTACCTGCACCCACAGGGCCACAGCCAGTTCCTAGGAGGCACCTGGAGGCAACGATCGAAGAGGGCCCCGTGCTGGCCTGCTCGCTTGGCGAGCTCGACTCTGTCTCACTTGTTAAGGTCGATACCCGCTCTGACTCCGCAACATGGAATGAGCTCATCGGACGCTTCCACTATCTCGGCTACACC
>NZ_JXUW01000036.1 GCF_000949255.1 Ferrimicrobium acidiphilum DSM 19497
AAGTTTCATGCCAATGGAGCATGGCTAGCCCATGCGGTGATCGCCCATAACCTCACCCGCCAGGTGAGCTACCTTGGTGAGATCACCCCGGCCGAATCGATGGTCATAGCCCGTACTTTTCGCAACCACTTCATCTCGCTGGTGGGACGACTCGTCAACCGATCGGGCAAGATGATACTGCGTACTCCGGCTCGTTGGCCATGGGCCGGGGCCTTCATGAGAGCACTCGTCACCCTCCGGGCACTCGAACCAGTTCCCATCTAGGGAACTCCTCCGACTCGAAAGCGCGGTCGGGAAACACTCTCCATGCGCCCCACAAATGAAACACCAAATCAGATCCTTAACCCACCACGTCCCAACTCGGGTCAGAACCGATCCAGAACCACGGGTTAACTCAACGGCACAAAATCACAGTCTTAGGGCCACCGACGCACCCCGAAACCGGGGTGCGTCGGTGGATCCAGGCTAAGAAGATATCTCGACTCTGCTCATCATGGGCAAGGGACGAGAACCAAGAACGCATTACGGTACATGCCAATGTCGGAGGTTCCGGCATTAAAACGGTCAACGCGGCCTACACCAGCCAAACATGTCCTGATCCAGGGTGTGGGTATGTCCATAGTGACAACCGACACGGGGATGTGTTTCACTGTCGCAATCCCTATTGGGAGTGTAACTGGCAGGGCGATGTGGATCACGTAGCTGCCATGAACATCAAATCAAGGATCGAAGATCACCAGATCGACCGGTTCACTCCCTATAGGGAAGTGAAGAAGATCCTAGAGGAGAGGTTCCTACGCGCAAATGGAAAGCCGGAATATCCAATTGGATACCAAGGCTAGCGCTCAACGGCTGAGACACCAAGCGAACCACGACAACCCAAGTTGGACGTGGGAGGTGGTCAACCATCGACTCGCCTTAGTTCTGTCCCTGTGGATAGGGCAGAACACGCAAAGGCGGCTGGAGAGCGAAGACAAAAGAGGTGCATATAAATGTATATGTATTTTGGAGCGGCTCGCCTCTAAACCGACCATAATCTCGTGCAACTGGAGGCAGAGAACTCCAATTGATTTCTGTGAATAGCTCACCCATCCGATGCGTCGAGATCTCAACCCTACCGATATTGTTCGCTGAACATCCAAGATCTAGGGCGGTGACGAATGGCTCATACCGAGTCACCGTCCGGTGACTCTACCCATGGAGGTTTGCATAATGCGACAGCATGTTTGGTTGAAGGTCATGAAGGCTAGTGTTGGGACGATTGGTTTAGCTGGTCTCATCGCCTTTGGCGGATCCGTGACTGCCTCGGCGCTATCTGGCGCCTCGACTCCGACGGTTTCGGGTAGTGCTCCCGCAGTGGGCTATCATCTCGCCGACGCCGACGGAGGTGTCTTTAACTTTGGTGCCTCAGGCTTCTATGGAAGCACTTATTCTGACGGTCTCACCGGTTTCACTGATAGTCATCCACTCAGTGCTCCGATCGTCGGGATAGCTGAAATGGCGAGCGGCAAGGGATATTGGATGGTTGGCGCCGACGGCGGCGTCTTTAACTTTGGTGATGCCGCTTTCTACGGCAATACCTATTCTGACGGTCTCACCGGTCTCACTGGTAGCCATCCATTGGGCTCACCGGTGGTCGGCATCGCACCTACTCCAGATGGCAAAGGCTATTGGTTGGTTACGAAGGCTGGCCATGTCTATGGCTTTGGTGACGCGAGCTTTTATGGAGATACCTATTCTGACGGTCTCACCGGTCTCACCGGTAGCCATCCACTCAACGCCCCAATCGTTGGGATTCAGTCGACCCCAGATGGCAAGGGCTATTGGATGGTTGGCGCCGACGGTGGCGTCTTCAACTTTGGCAATGCCGCTTTCTACGTCAGCACCTACTCGGACGGTCTCTCCGGGCTAATCGGGTCGCATCCGCTGGTGTCGGCGGTTGTTGGTATGGTTCCAACAGCCAATGGACAGGGGTATTGGCTCGTCACAAAGACCGGTTTCATTTGCGATTTCGGTTCCGCCAACTTCCTTGGTGATAGTTCATCGCTTGGACTCACAGGACTTGGAGGTCCTACTCCGTTAGCGGCGCCCATCGTCGGGATTGCCGAATAGGTACGTGGAGTAGCATCCTTCGCTTGTACTCGCCTTGCTGATGATGAGGTGGCGTAGTCAGTTTGATGATTTGGCTGGGCGACTACAAGCTCATCGTGATGTCTATTAAGCCGTCCTGGTGCATCTTTCCTGGGTGACCCAGGATGGCTGGCCATCTCATCGATGACATGGTTGGTCGTAGTCACTTCGGGAGTGTTGTCAAGCACGCCGCTGGCAACTGGATTATCTGCAGTTATCACCAGGTGTAATCAGTTGCTGGCTATCTTTACTGTGGTCAGCGACCCGCTGCCTCAGCTGTGGCCGATATTGATCACAGACTGCCGCCCCGGCGTTTTGCGAGTTTGTTGAACGCTCTATCGCCTTCGTTTTTTCGTGGGCGCTTGTGGTTTTCGGGGTATTAGAGCGCCGCTAGACGAAATGAGATTTACTCCCCATTGTGGTGATGGATCTTGATCGGCGTCGTGTAACGGTTGGTGGCACAGAAGGCTGCCGTCCGCTCTGTGCAGGCAAGGCGGACGATACAAAGCGGACAATAAAGGCGGTGCCAGACTGTGCTACCCGTTTCATTCCACATCATGTGAACAGGATAAATACGAAGCGGCCCATCGTTTCGATGGTCAACTGAATGCGTCTAAGCCAGATCTCGTTGGATGGCTTCAACATACTCGTGGTAGCTCAGTTCGCTCACTACGCCCATGCACATAAGCTCTCTCCAACCTTGGTAAAGTCGATTGCTGGTAGAAATCGGGGGCTTGGGTCCTCGTCGATTTATCTCTTTCATTCCACCTCAGCTCAACAGGGAGAATTTCACCGACAGCCATCGTTTCAATGGGCAGCAGTGTCTCCCGAATTCCACTCCAATGAGCTGAATCAATTCTTCGATTGACCATCGTTTCAAGGGTGCACTTGCCCCTCATGGTCGCTATCGGTTGCCGGTGCAACCCATTGGTGCAACCATGGTACCTATACCCAACGCCGCAAACCGTCCTGACCTCCTACTTTGCAAGTCAATGAGGGCCAACGACTAGCGCGGCGCTAGAAAACTTGGGTAGGTTAGAGCTATCGGTGAATTACAGAAAGTCTGGTTCTTTATTGATCCAGACGAACTGGTGCAGATCACAGGTGCGGCCCAGCCCCGCCAGTTTTTGGTGGTCGTTGACTTGCATACACGCCCTCCCAGTTCAACGCATAGGTCGCTCGAACTAGCAAAGAAGTTTGTAACAACACACTCGGACTCATGATCTTGTGGGTTGCGCTCTCGGGTGCCACCCCGGAACCTGCCGACAACTCAACCTCGGAATGCGCGGCTCCGAGGAGGCTCCTCCCGACACACCGCACTCACGCGTGCCTACTGCAGGGTTTTCATGTCAGGCGAGCGTTCGCCTATACCGAACCTCGCATACCGTTATTCCGCCGATCGTCTCTTGCTTCGCACCCTGGTCCACGGCCCATCCGCTGGTCTCATAGAACTTGCGAGCTCTGTTGTTGCTGTCCAAGACCCAGAGAGTGGCTTCACGGAAACCACAAGCGACTAGCGCATCGACGCTACTGGACATGAGATCGCGTCCAATGCCTTCGCCCCAGTGCTCCGGGGTCACATAAAGGCACCTCAATTCTCCGACTCCGTTGGCATCTCGCGACTGTCCAACGCTGGCAAAGCCGAGAACATTGTTGGGTTTAACTTCAGCTACGAAAACGGACTCGTCGTGTGGGAGGGGTCCGTTCAGGTAGCGTCTCCAGTTTGCCCCGCGTTGAGCGGGATCAAGGGAATCGAGGTAGTCTTGTGCAAGAACGCCTCGATAGGCAGCTTGCCAGGATACGACATGAACTGTTCCGATGCCGAGTGCGTCGCCGGGGTTGGCGTGACGTACCGGCATATTAGCGTAACTCCTCGTCTCTTCGCGGTATCGGTGCACCTACCTTCTAGCCATGCCCTGAAGTACCTCATTTTAGCCTAGATCCACGTGCGTCTAGAAGCTCGGACGCCACAAGCATGAGGGAAAGAAGTCCAAGTGGCTGTCCGTTTACGTGATGGTATCGGTACGGATTGCGCTCTTTTGGTCCGTGTAAATATCTGTCATTCTCGTGGACCACGTCACCGCTCTCATGTTTACATCAGCCCTCGTCGCGTCAGACGCTGCCTGATGTCTAGTGGAGTGACCTGATGTCTAACGGGGATCGGTGGCCCTGAGTTGGCTGGTGTATCGAGTGGCCCGATGCTCCGAGTGGCTTGGCGTCCCGAGCTCAAGCCCGGATCGTCAACATGGATCGAATCTGGGAGATCTAATTTGACTCAACAGAGAGACATGCCGTCGCTGCGCTATGCTCGAAATCACTTCAGCTGCTTGATGCTGATCATAGAAGTAGTTGACTTGGGTGAAGACGACACAGGTGTATACACCGCTCCTTCGAGGCGGGGAGATGTTCTTTGTGAGCAAAGTTTGTATGAGGACGATAGTTTGGCAACAGCAGTAACAGAGATATCTCCCAATTCCGATTGGCGGATGCGTGGTCGACGTATTCTCCTTGCAACCGGTGTCGGGTTCGTCGTCGGAGTGCTAGTGTGCCTGCCTTGGTTCGGCCGCGGATGGGTCATATTCTTAGACTGGGCTCCGGCTCCTCACGGTGCATTTCTTCCGAAATCGGTGTTCGGGTTGTCTGGTGGGTTGGTAGCGTCACTTCCTCTTGGCATTCTAGAAACAGGACTCTCACACCTGTTCGGGTCCTGGTCTACAGTCATCGAGATCATCGCATTCTTTGTTGTCGCCTCCCTCTCGATTGGAAGGCTCGCTAGCGTCACTCCGGCCCCCAGTTGGGTGAGGATCACCGCAGCGCAGCTGTTGTTTTGTGTGAATCCGTTCGTCTTTGATCGTCTATATGCAGGTCAGGTCGGGATTCTGCTCGGCTATGCGTTACTTCCTTTGGGGATCAGAGCACTGATCGAGGCGAGAAGCGGTGGGTGGAGAGGTTGGCTGAAGGTGGGGCTTTGGTGGGTTGTCCTGCTCTCGTGTGCTCCGCACTTCGCCTGGATTTTCGCACTACCTATCGCCGTGGTGGGGTTGATAAATCTAGGTCACTGGCGAGTTATTCTCGGGATCGCCCTTAGTGTGCTCGTCGCCTTCCTGACGACTATCTATGTCCTTGTGGCAGGGGGAGTCGGTGGCGTAGGGTTAAAGGTGGGACCGAGAAATCTAGAGGCCTTTCGGACCACGGCAGATCCACATCTTGGCCTCTTTGTCAACGTGGTCGGCCTCTATGGATTCTGGCGTCTCGGTCCAACGCTAGCCAAACAGGTGATAACAGGTTGGCCGATCCTACTCCTCGTTCTTTTGGTGGTCATCGTATATGGCTATTTCGTCCATTGGCGACGCGCCAAGGGCTCTTGGAACGATCAGCAGGTCGTAATCCTCCTTGTCGCCATCGGAATAGGAGGCTCAATCCTGGCGATGGGCTCACAAGGTCTGTTTGGCTGGCTCTTTACTTGGATGTATATGCATGTCCCTTACTTCAATATCATGCGTGAGCCCGAGAAGTTCTCAATGTTGCTAGCGCTTAGTTATGCGATCGGTTTCGGTTGGGGAGTGGAGGCACTCTATGGCAGTGCCCAAGGCAAGACGGCGAAGATAGTGACGATCGCGATTGCTGGGATTGTAGTACTGGCGTATGAACCCCTTCTCTTCTGGGGTATCAGTGGTCAGGTGAAGACGAGTCACTATCCCTCCTCCTGGTACGCAGCTAATCGCCTGATGGGGACTGGCGATGGTCGTGTACTTGCCTTTCCGTGGCAGCAGTACCTTTCCTATCCCTTCACGCGGAATCGTGGCGTCGCCAACCTCTCTCCAGGATTCTTCTCTAGGCCGGTTATCTCAGGCGACAATGTGCAATTGCCGAATATCCCCACATCAGCCACATCCCGTGAGTCGAGTTTCATTCAGTACGCGATTGATCACGGTTCACAAACGCACTATTTTGGTTCGCTTCTGACCCCACTGGGCGTGAAGTACGTGGTACTCGAAAAGACGGTTGATTGGCGGCTCTATAGCTGGCTGCACACGCAACGCGATCTCAAGGAGGTGATGGACTCGCGTTCCATTGTCGTGTTTCGCAACAGCGCATACCAAGGTGTTGCCTATCAGAGCACCACAGCCGTGACAGTGCCAAGCTGGGGTTCACTTCTCGCGCTTTCTCAGAGGAACCTTCTTCAAAACGTCATCGTGCGAGTGCAGCACGCCGTTGGCGGACCAGTGAAGGTGGATGCAAAGACGGTCGCCAGCATCCAGCCGGCCACAGGGGTCAAGCAAGGCCGACTCGTCATGCTCTCTCATACTGCGTATCGACTTTCCGATGGCATCGGAGGCTGGATCTCCTTGGAGAACTCGTACGAACCCGGATGGCATCTCTCTAACAGCAAGGGGGTGCAATTGGCGGAGGGAACAATTGGCCTACGGGATTCCACCGGTTCCGGGGTGATTGCTTTTGGTAACGCGCCACTGGCAGAGGGAGCTGATGTCTTCTCGTTGCTGGTGGTAGTGGTTGCCGTTGTTGGAGTGTTGGCTAAACGTCGGCTAAAGGAATAATTGGAATCCGACGATAACCAAGCCATAGAGTTGGCATCGGCTGTGACTGTTGCCGGTGTGTCGAGCGACAAAGTGCCTGGTAGAGTCGGGTGAAGTGAAGGTGGTGGCAGAAGTTGTTATTGCAAGTTTTGGATAAGTTTGCAGTTACCTCTGATGTCACCTGCCAACCCAGGGTTTATGTGATTCCAACCAGAGCTCATGGAAAACGTAAACAATTGTTCAGGGGTAGTGCCTGATGTTGGATAAAAGTCATCGCAAAAGTGCGGCTGAGTTCTCCCATATGTGTATGCTTCACAGTGGGATCATTAGATCTAGATTAGGAAGGGGAGCGGCGTGCTAAAGTGGATACGCAAGAATCCTGTTGTTATGGGTGTCGGCACACTAGCGATTGCGGGGCTCGTCGTAACGGCCGCAACCTCCGGCGGTTTCTCTCCGACATCTTCCTTTAGTAGCAATTGTGGTTATGGCGGTACAGCTTGCCCAACACCTCCTCCGGCAACCACCACGCCAGCCTCTGGCTACCATTTGGTCGGTGCCGACGGTGGCATCTTCAACTTCGGGAACGCTGGTTTCTATGGCAATACCTATACCCTCGGCCTGACCGGACTCACCGGGAGTCATCCTCTTAATGGCCCAATCGCTGGAGTGGCGGAAAATCCAAACGGCGGAGGTTACTGGATGGTAGGCGCCGACGGTGGTGTCTTCAACTTTGGCAACGCTGGCTTCTATGGCAGCACCTATAGCCTCGGTCTAACAGGCCTCACCGGTAGTCACCCGCTCGGTTCACCTGTTGTAGGTATAGCACCTACTCCAGACGGCAAGGGCTATTGGCTGGTCACGAAGGCCGGCTTTGTCTATGCTTTCGGTGACGCTAAGTTCTATGGCGATACTTTCTCTTATGGTCTCACTGGTCTTTCTGGGTCACATCCCCTCAACGCCCCGATCGTAGGGATTGCGGCAGCGCCGAGTGGCACTGGTTACTGGTTGGTTGCTGCCGACGGTGGCGTCTTCAACTTCGGTAGTACCGGATTCCATGGCACGACCTACAGTCTGGGCCTCACCGGACTCACCGGTAGTCATCCTCTTAATGCCCCAATCGTTGGGATTGCGTCTACTGAGAGTGGAAACGGGTATTGGCTCGTAGCTGCCGACGGTGGCATCTTCAACTTCGGCAACGCTGGCTTCGATGGTTCTACCTACTCTTATGGCCTCACCGGCCTCACCGGTAGTCATCCTCTTAATGCCCCAATCGTTGGGATTGTCCCCACGGCTAACAGCGGTGGATATTGGATGGTCGGCAAAGACGGTGGCATCTTCAACTTCGGCAACGCTGGCTTCTACGGTTCTACCTACTCTTACGGTTTAACCGGCCTCACCGGAAGTCATCCACTCAGTGCCCCGATCGTCGGCTTCGCCGATTAGTTCTCTTGCCTCTGCAGCTTTCCAAGTGCTTGATGGTTGCAGAGGCCGAGGTTGGTTGCTTTAAGGTAGGGGTGGATTGCCTCTGCTATGGGTTCGCTTTACCTTATAATCGGTGAGGGGGCATCTATTGGGTTCGAGGATCGAAATTGTTTGACAAGATTAGGCAGTTTGTCACCTCGAGTGCGTTTGCTCGTGGAGGGCTCTCCTTTCTGATTGCCACTCTGGTGGTTAATCTATCTAACTTTGTCTTTCATATGGTGATCAGCCGACTCCTGGGGCCATCCGACTACGGCGAGCTAGGGTCGCTCTTGAATCTGATGGTGATCTTCACGGTCCCACTGGGCGCCCTTCAGGCCGCGATCACGCACGCTGAGGCCTCGCGTAGGCAGGCAAACAAGCCCGGGGTCAACCTCTCGAAGCTTTTAGGACGGACGGCGTTCGCCGGGGCACTTGGGACGATCGTTATTATCGCATTTGGTCCCGTATTGGCGAGTTTTCTCCATCTTGGATCGTTCTGGTTGGTAGTGGTCTTGGCTCTCTGGTTGCTCCCGTCAGTACTCGGGGCGGTTCTCCAAGGGGTTTTGATCGGTCGGCTACGATTTGGCCAGGTTGCGATCGCCACTCTCGTCGGGAGTGTTCTTGGACGGCTAGCCTTCGGGATTGTGTTCGTAGAGCTGGGTGGGGGAGTCCTCGCCGCGCTTTTTGCTTCAGTGTTCGGTCAGCTTGTCCTTACTGGAATTGTGGGTGGGTTCCTCTATCGAGAGGTTTTTGCCAATAGGCCAGGAGAGGTTTCTGGGATCGAGCTAAGAGGTAGCGTCTTGGCGATTCTCGCCTTAGGGGGCTTCTGGGTTCTAAGTTCTGAAGATACCGTGCTTGCACGCCATTTTCTTTCTGGCCATGACGCAGGCATCTATGCCGCCAGCGCTACCGCAGGCCGCATTGCGCTGTTCTTGCCCGCAGCAATCGCCACCATTGCCTTCCCTCAGTTCTCGGTAGGGCGAGGGAGAAGTGAGGTAGCACGTACTGCCTTGCGTTGGTCTCTGCTGGCGACCGCTTGTATAGGGTTCTTTGGCACCGTTGTCTTGGCGGTATTTCCGTCGTTGGTGATTGAGTTGTTGTTCGGGTCGAGTTACTTAGCTGGGGTCGATACCTTGAGGTTGCTTGCCGTTGAGGCGGGGATGCTCGGCGTGGTCAGTCTGTTGACGTTTTTCCACCTTGCCCGTGGTGTGTTCCAATCCTTGGTTCCATGGATCGGTGTGTTAGTAGCGGTGGTTGGCATTGTGCTTTTCCACGCTTCTACTACCGAAATAGCCAGCGTAATGGTAGTAGCGACTGCGGTTGTTCTTCTGGTGATGCTCTTCGATGCGGCGAACGCGTTGCTGAAGGATCCGCTTGCTCCAGCGGTGGAGATCGTTGCTCAACCGTCCACGAGGGTAGGAGATCCGGCCGACATCGATCTTTCTATCGTCGTGCCTTATTACAATCCAGGCTCGCAGCTTGTTGGTCATCTTCGCGCCATCGAACGTGTATTGTCCGCGTCTAGGTTGACATTTGAAGTCATAGCCGTATCTGATGGCTCGACAGACCAAAGCACCAGCGAGGCGATGACCTGTGATCCAGGAGTAGTGCGGATACTGCAGTTAGCCAGGAACTGTGGCAAGGGATATGCATTAAGAGTGGGATTGGCTGAGGCGAGAGGACGTTATCTTGGTTTCATAGATGCAGACGGCGACATACCGGCGGAGCAGCTTTTGAGTTTTGTTGAGGTAATCTCAACGATGGAGCCAGACATAGTGGCTGGAAGTAAGCGGCACCCTGATTCTGATGTGTACTACCCAGCGGTTCGAAGGGTTTACTCTTGGGGGTACCAGCAGCTTATCTGGATGCTATTTCATTTGAAGATCCGCGATACGCAGACGGGAATCAAGGTTATCCGGCGTCAGGTTCTTGAAGCCGTCTTGCCCCTCACAGTTGAGAAGCGTTTTGCCTTTGACCTTGAGCTGTTTGTGGTAGCACACCGTCTGGGATTCGATAATATTGTTGAGGTGCCAGTAACGATCAAGAGACGTTTCACCTCTACCATTTCGTGGCGTGCGGTCAAGGGCATGATTCTCGATACTCTCGGTATCTTCTATTGTTTGCATCTGTTGCATTACTATGATCGGCGGGTTGTGCAGGTAGCGGTGACACCTTCGGTTGAATCTCCCATTGCAGGAGGTGATCTTTAGGATTGCGAATACTTATCTATAATTGGCGAGATTTAACCCATCCAAAGGCAGGAGGTGCGGAAGTCTATACCGATGCTGTCGCTCGTGTTTGGAGCAAAGAAGGCCACGAGGTAACCCTTTTTACTAGCGCGGTACCAGGCCAATCTGATGACGAAGTCGGTGTGGGTGGTTATCGGATTGTTCGTCGAGGTGGAAGACTCGGAGTATACAGAGAGGCGCGCCGCTTCTGGATGAGAGAAGGACATGGTAATTTTGATTTCGTGATAGACGAGGTTAATACTAAACCATTTGGCTGTCCCGAGTGGGTCAAGGACGTGCCTGTTGTTGCGCTTATTCACCAGGTTGCAAGGGAGATCTGGCTTCATGAGACTTGGTTGCCTGTAGCTCTGCTGGGGAGGTTTTGGTTGGAGAGGCGTTGGCTAGCGTCGTATCGAGATACGACTACAGTTACCGTGTCTGCCTCCAGTAAGCAATCGTTAGAAGCTTATGGTCTTCGTAACGTTACCATAGTGCCCGAGGGGATGGATCCTATGCCTGCATCGTTGATGTCCGATCCACCTCACAAAGAAGAAACCCTGACCTTCGCCTTTGTGGGACGTTTGTCGTCGAATAAACGCCCACACCATGCTCTTGAAGCTTTCAAGATCGTGCACCGGCAGTTCCCTAAGGCTCGCCTCTGGGTCATGGGTACAGGACCGATGGAGGCAAAGCTTCGCAGCCGAGCGCCCGATGGGGTTGAGTTTTTGGGTTGGGTTTCGGATGCGGAAAAGCTCGAGCGATTGGGCAGAGTGCACGCGTTGCTCGTTACCTCGGTGCGTGAAGGCTGGGGATTGGTGGTCACTGAGGCTGCTATGGTTGGAACCCCGAGTATCGGTTATAAGGTTCCAGGGCTTTGTGATTCTATCTCGGCATCAGATGGATTGTTGAGCGATACTGATCCTTTTGCTCTAGCAGAGGTCATAATTGCTTCAGTGTCGGATTTAATGACAGCGAATCGTTCGCCGAAAGTTCGTGGTGTGACGACATGGAGTGAGGTTGCTGCTCGGCTTATAGCCTTGGTAGCGGATGCGGTAGGTGAGCACGCACAACCTTCGGGGCTCACACCAGCTGGACTGTCAGTGGTTGATGAGGCTGATGGGAGCCGTCGTGCAGGCTAAATGGGGCCGTGAGAAACCGAAGGTCGCGGCGAATGATCTACGAAATGCTAGGGCTGGTTGTTTTGTTGTACTACCGCGTGCAGTGGGGAGTTCTCCTTGTCTAGTTGGAGGCGCTTACCCTAGACCGAAAGGCAACCATTGAAGCTTCAGAAGGAAGACATCGTAGTTGTGGTTCCTACTCGTAATTCTGATGCGACCTTGCGGACCTGTCTCAAGTCGATCAGACAACAGAGCCAGCCGTGCACCTTGGTGGTGGTGGATAATGGGTCAACAGATGAGACGCTTTCGATTGCACACGAATTTGCCGATATAGTGCTGACATGTGGACCAGAGCGTTCAGCGCAACGCAACGCCGGAGCCGCAGCTACCTCTGCTTCGGTCGTTGGTTTTATCGATTCTGATATGGAACTACCGCCCACCGTGGTGAGTGATATCGTCGAGGCTTTTGATAGTGGTGCGGTGTCAGTGGTCGTACCCGAACGAACTATTGGCGAAGGCTTTTGGGCTGACGTTCGTGCTTTCGAGCGCTCGTTCTACGATGGGAGTGAGGAGATTGAAGCGCCGAGATTTTTTATACGCGATGTTTTCGATGCGGTTTGTGGTTTTGATGAGACCCTGACTGGTCCTGAGGATTGGGATCTAGGTATTCGAACTCGTAATGCCGGGCCAAGGGCCCGGATCGATTCGGTTATCCTGCATCACGAAGGACGGGTTCGGTACTTTAGTGCTTGTCGAAAGAAGGGATACTACGGGCCCGGATTGGGACGTTTTGTGGTCAAGCACGGTGCTTCTGGGATGCTTGGAGTATCTCGGAGACCGTGGCTAAGACAACCTCGTGCGCTCCTGACCCCTCTTGGTGTCGGACTCCTGGTCCTTAAGACTGGCGAAGCAACTGCCGTTCTTTTGGCAATTGTAAGGGGATAGGATTTTGAAGCTCTTTACTACTTGCCCGCCGAGCGTGAAACTGCTACCGTTTACTTATGGCTATATCTTATTATTTTGGGTCTTCACAGGTATATATGTCTGAACCTGGATGGATAGGAGAAAGAAGAGTAACGGGTAAACATTGAATAGGACGCAGCAAGCGGATCTAAAACGCCTCATCCATCATGCGAATCACCCATGAAAGCCTCTGGAATGCACATCTATGCCTCCAGACACATCTGGGGCAACGATCATGCTGTCATAGTCTTCGTTTCGTCATGCAATATTCGTATTTAACCGATTATTGATGGCTTGAAAGCTCTCATACTGGCCATTGAGATTGTACTCGCTGACGCCAAAGCCCAGATTGCGAAACCTTCGCACAAGGTGATCATGCTGCGCTGACCCAACAGAATGAGCTTCGCCTACGATTAATCCAATGTTGCTAAAGACATCGTCAGGCGCTTCATTGAAGAACTCGTACTCGGCTCCTTCACAATCGATCTTGATTAAATCAGCAGCACCACCTACTCTTTCGACAATAGAAGCTAAAGATATAGTACTAACAGATAATCCATGCGAATAGTCGCGTGAGGCGGACGTCCTGGCCGAGGTAAGCCCAAGGTTCACCTTAGCAAAGCCATCCCTACCTCCTACGGCCATCGACATGATATCAACCCGATCTGACATGCCGTTGATTCGTATATTGGTAATAAGTCGCTTCATAGTTAGATATGTAGGCTCAATTGCCCATATGGCAGCATTGGGGTATTTCTGTCCTAGCCATACCACACTGACTCCAATATTTGAGCCAATATCGACGATATAGTCAGCGTTTTGAAGGCAAGTCTGATACTCCATACGGCAATACACTTCGATTATCGTATACACTTCTTCCAGTAAGCATACAAACTTAACCCCATTGTTGAGCTTAAGGAGTATTTGATGATCTTTCAGGGCTCTTATACCATACCTGGGCCAATATCTAGATGGGCCAGCGAACCAGGCTAGCGGTAAAACCCACCACCATCCCCTTATCACCCGATGCGAATCGCGGATTATCCTAAGGTAAGCACCGATTGTGTTCTTTGCTTCCATATTCCTCGTCTCAGCGCCAACTTTCAGAATACCCATTGGAGTAGACCGTTATGGATTATAGTAGCTATCCGTTCGATTGGGGTGTCACCAGATCACAACTCAGGGATTACTCGCCAAATAGGACGCACAAACCCACTTGGCTATCAGGCTAGCAATTTGAGGCGCTCTCATCTATGTGGAGGCTCCTGCTTGTTTGAGTGGATGGAGTTGCAATGACATGGCTAAGACATGACGCGCCTGGGGTGCAAGACAAGGTTATTCCGCCGGGCGCTTTTGGTGGCATTTCTCAACGCTGTGATTCGGGACTAACGGGTCTACACTTGGCATCAGGCCCCCTCGGTTATACACCGGACCACGCCGTGGTAAGTTTCTCGTGAATACGCGGCAGCCTTTTAACAGGGTCAGATAGACTTGGGGCAGGCAAGAGTCACCATGCCAAGGGAGGGTCGTGGCCAGAAAGACCAAGATGCGAGATCCTAGTCAGTTTGATCTTGGGCGAGTGCAGCACGGCCCCCGCAATATGGTGGTTTTCATGGTGGGTCCTCTTGGTGGGCTGTCGGGCGGAGATCTTCACGCGTTGCGATTGGCATTGCATTGGAAGCAGACCCGAGGAAAGGTGACCGTAATGGCACCAAGGTCTATTTTGGATAACTGTCCTCAGGAGCTAAGAGATTCCGTGGTATTTGCGAGGGTGCCGCTGGATAGCCATGGGGGAAACGTTTGGACGTACTCGTTAGTAGTTCTGGTGCGAGCGATAAGGTACCTGATTGTGGCCCCGCCGGCGCAAGTCAGCGTGGCTGCCAGCCATGTGACGGCCGATGTCGCAATGTGTTTTATTCACCGTGTTTTATATCGATCCAGGCCGGTGATCTTTGTCCACCATCTCATAGCCACGGCCGGCCGTCGCCGTAGTTTCCGTGTCTCGGCAGCGAGGATTATTGAGGCAGTATCACTTATTCTTGCCAGGCGATCGTCGGCGATCGTGTTCACTGGTGATCCTGCTGCATATAGTGAGTTGCTTCGTAGAGGCTTTAGTGAGTCCGCAATATTCTTAACAGGTAATGCGTATGATCCGTTGGTAGCGTTGCCGCCTAGATCTTATGTTCAAGAGCATCCGTTGATTGTCTTCTGTGGGCGACTGTGCGAAGAAAAGGGCATTTGGGATGTCATAAGCGTTGCTCGAGGTCTTCGAGATGCGGTGCCGTCGGCGCGTATCGAAATGCTTGGAGAGGGGCTACTCCATAACGCCCTGGTTGCTCGGATCGCTGCAGAGGGTCTTATCAATGTCTCGGTTCGGGGTTGGGTGAGTGAGGCAGAAAAGTGGACCGTTCTACGTCGCGCCAGTCTAACTTTAGCTCCTAGTTATGAGGAGGGGTGGGGTATCGCCGTTGGGGAGGCGCTCTTTGCTGGCACTCCGGTCGTGGCATACGATCTCTCTGCCTATTCCCATTTTGGAGCGACATTGATCAAAGTACCGAAAGGGGACGTTAGTAGGCTTACCTCTACGGTGATTGAACTATTGTTAAAATCCGAGCTCCTGGGTAGAGCCACCGCGAGTGTCGAACAAGCGGAGCTACCACTTTGGGAAAAAATTCTCGAAAGAGAGGCATCTGTCATCGAAGACTCTTACTTTTCAAGGGGAACGCTTTGAGGATAGGCATCGATGCGAAGCCGCTTTCTTGGGCGACTGAAGGTGGGATCTCAGTAATCTGTTCCAACCTCATCCGTCAACTCGCCCTTCAGTCTGGGGATCATGAAATAGTTGTATTTTCTAATGGCGAGCTGCCGGAAATACGCCATGTGGAGTTCAGGATTGTGACTTTACCTGGTGGATTGGCTCGATACTCGGGATGGGAGTTGCCCGCGGCCCTCCGTCACTACGGTTGTGACGCTTTGTTGAGCTTGTCTCCCGAAGTGTATCGACACGTTATACCCACGGTACTCCTAGTTTATGATATTTACCCCATGATGTATGAGCAATGGCTATCACCCGGTTTTATGTTTAGTATGAACTATTGGCGGCATCGGTTACAGACTAGATTTAGGCTAGCTTCCGCTAGAAGACTTGAAGGGCTACTGGCACTGTCCCAATGTACGTCGGATGACTTTCGTCACTACGCAGGCAAGTTGGACTCCCCAATGAGGGTAGCTCTACCCGGGGTGGATGCAGAGCTTTGCCACAACACATGGACTGCTGGTGAAGCGAAAAGATTGGTAGTTGAACAGTTAAAAATTGAGTGTCCTTTTTTCCTATATGTGGGGGCCATTAATCGTCAAAAGAATGTTCAGACCATAATTCAAGCCCATTCGTTCCTCAGAGCTCGGACGGGGTTAGACGTGGCCTTAGTTCTAGTGGGTCACCCGAACTGGCCACCGATCGATGCGGGCGATCTTAATGGTCGACAAGGAATTGTCCAACTGCCATGGCTGTCTAAGCGAGAACTTGGAGCGCTCTACGCCTCTGCGATTGCCTTAATACACCTTTCATTGTACGAGGGCTTCGGCATGACCGTCTTGGAGGCTATGTCCTGCGGTACACCCGTGATTGTTAGCAATTGCGGATCTCTACCTGAAGTAGTCGGAAACGCTGGGGTGATCTGTGAGCCGTCCGATGTTGCATCGGTCGTTGATGCTATGGAGCTGTTGTTGTTTAATCCGGAGGAGCAAGCTCGCCAAAGTATGTTAAGCAGTCAAAGGAGTGCTAATTTTAGTTGGGAAAATATGGCCGCAATCGCGATCCGCTTAATTGAGGATGTAGTGCACCAATAGGGTACTGCGAGAAATGGAACCGAATTTCTGTGTTTGTAAAATGTTTTGCTTTGCTGATGCAATTGGCGAGATTAGTTCTAGGTATTGGTGGATGCTTCGGTGAGGTTCAGTTCCTGGAAGTGCCAAGTTTGCAATTAGATGCAAGGGAGCTGTCACCTCAACCGTTCGTTCAAGGTCGGCGGGAAGTAAACATTGGTCATGAGATAGCGCTGAATTTACCGGTTAAATCGGGGCACATGCAATTGGTAGCGATGTTTCTGCTCGTGTTCTTGTCCAAATTCTGGCGATCGATCAGACTCACTGCGTTGGTTGATTACGTAGTCCGAATGGCTCGAAAAACAAGTTCTGCCGGAATGATGATCGATTTTGAGGTGTCGACTATCGCGACTGAATCTCAGATCGCATTCGAAGGAGCCGGTCTGGGCACGTGGTCTCGGGTAGATTGCATCGCCATTACACGTAGCGTTGTAGCGACCAGCTTTCCTAACTATGGATGTCGCCAAGATTTGCTCCAAGTCCCGATGTTAGCCTTGATGTTGTGGTGTCGGCTACGCTGTAATTCTGGTTTCGAATGGGTCGATATTCTCCCGGAGAGGCAATCACACTGTCGTGGGTACGCAGGGAAGTCTGGCACTGCAGTCCGATTTGTTCCCGTTTGATCTTGGCTTGAGTATGGGTATGAACATCAGTCCAGAACATCATCAGGGTTTTACACAAGGTACTTCCCCGGAATCGGTGGCTTCGGTGGATGTGCGCAATGGACGAGTTCCGTGGTTGTTGGTAGGGGCGACCTTGGTCGGGGCTGTTGCCATAGCCGTGGTGATAAATCTTCGCACTACTGTTCCAGACTCGTACTTGGGCCTAGACGTTTCCCCCAGTGGCTTTCTTGGATATATGTTTCATGCTTGGTCAGCAAACGACTTGGGTCAACAGGTCAACGGCTCCACCATCACCTACCTTCCCATAGCTCTGCTCTACGCTGGTCTTCATAGTGTCGGGTTGCCGATGTTGCAAATTCAACAAGTTTGGTTCGGCTTAGTGATGGCTGGATCTGCGGTAGGGATGCTTGCTTTGTATCGGTGCTTGTGGAGTGATCCAAGTCCTCTGCGTGCCATGGCGGCTGGTTTTCTTTATGGATTTAGCCCTTATATGTTGCTTAATCTTAAAGGAGCCAGCGTATTGCTGATTCCTTACGCCGTGTTACCATGGCTCTGCCTTGAAGTCATACTAGTCGTTCGGCACCATCGTATTCGCCACATAGTGGGTTCGGTTATTTTCGGAGCAATTCTTGCTCCAGGAGTCAACCCACCTCTTAATGCACTTATGTTCTTCGCAGTTGGAGTTGTTGCGATAGGCGAACTCGTGCGTCAGCGGTGGTCTCGCGATTCTGTCACCTGGTTGGTGGTTGCCGGCATGTTAGTACTGGCGGGTTCCATGTGGTGGATCGGACCCTTTGTTAATGGCGTTCGAGCGGGAGGTGCGAGTAGCTACTTTGTCACCGATCCGCTTACCATGGACGCCGCGAACAGCAGCTTCCGGGCCGTGCTTCGTTTGACTGGACTCTGGGCCCTTTACCAAGGATGGGGAGGCACCCCGTATTACCCTTCGCAAAGCTACTTGCTTTCGACCACGATAGTTGTGCAAAGCCTTCTAGCTCCTGTAATCGCGTTTGTTGTCATGCGCAGGTTCTGGACGGATATCAGGGTAAAGGTGCTAGCTGTTCTGGTGTTGGTAGCTGTTCCGTTGGCTGTGTCTATCTACCCGGTTGGACACTCTGGTTTAACCGGCCAGCTTTATCTATGGGCCTATACACATATATTTGTATTTCGCGCATTTCGAAGTACATATAAGTTAGTTTGGCTGCTGGCATTCTCGTATTCGCTGTTAGTACCAAAGTCGTTATTGTGGGTCTTCAGAAGACAAACCCATGAGGGACTTGCGGCGGTCTGGAAGGGTGCGATGCTTGCCGCTGTCACGGGTCTAGTTGTGGTCTATACAATGCCGTTCGCGCGTGGCGAAGTGTTTCCGGCTAGCTATCGTATAGGAACCATCCCTTCTTACTGGTATCAAGCCAGTAAGTGGCTCGATCAGCAGCCAGGCCCTGGCAGGGTACTATTTCTCCCGACGCAAGGATTCTCCGACTACAACTGGGGTAATCCAAGCGGCGATATAGCGTCGTTGTTAATGCACCGTCCAGAAATCACCCCAACCTTAGGTGTCGGGTTCAATTCGCAAACGCAAAAACTCTTAAGCCTGCTTGCTGATGAAGCTTCTACTAAAACGTCCTCTTCCTTCGCAAAGGCTCTATCACTGCTCGGAGTCCGTTACGTGGTTCAGCGGAATGATGTCAACTGGAGATATTCGGGGTCTCCATCGCCGAAGCAAATGCAAGCCTTTCTCAACGCACAACCAAGCCTTAAGCTTGTCGCTACATTTGGAAAGCTTGAAATCTATGAGGCTATAAGACCTTCCCACTCACAGGTAGGAGTAGCTTCGGCAGTGGAAACCGTAGTTTCCGACCAGGGGTTCAGCTCAAGTCTTAATACATGGCAACAAGGGAATCTTGCTCGCTTAAGCAGCGCAGCGGTCATCAACCCGGCCATACGAGCCTTCCAAGCATCTTCGGTATGGAACGACATCAATAACCAGTACGGACCTCAGATGGCATTCGATGATAGCCCACAAGTAGCTTGGGTTAGCAATGTAGCTGGTGGAGTTGGCCAATGGATCCAGGCTGATTTTACTAGGCCACGGCAGATACACCTGGTTACCGTGATTGCTCGCCGAGACGGCACGGATGCTCTTCCTTTGCGCCTTCGGATAAGCGCGGGCAAGCGGAGTGTAGTGACCAAGATGGGTGCCAGTGGAGTAGTCCGAGTCGACTTGCAAGGAGTAAAGAGTTCCAGTCTTCGAGTTACTATCCTCGCTTCGGGACCAGGGGGACCCAACGTAGGTATTTCTGAGATAAAAATCTCTCAATTGCCACCTAATAAAGTTGCATACCCTGCGTTGTCAGCTCATGGGCCGAGTCGTTATCTGTTCGATTTTGCTGGGATAGGCACGGGAAGACTGGCTCATGTGGTGGCAGCTGGTCCGGCTCGACCGGCAAAACTTACGGGCTCTATCCAGGCAGAGCCTATGCTCAGCAACGCGTCTATAGCCTCCTACTTGGTGCCAGTCGGCGTTACGTCCGTAACGGCTAGCAGCCAGTTCGGAGGACTATCTGCGTACAGTCCCTTGTGGACGATTGCGGGTGACCCGGCGATGGACTGGGTTAGCAATGTCCCTGGTGGAGTTGGCCAATGGATCCAGTTCAATTTCCCGACCAAACGCTGGATAGGACGCATCTCTATTCGGGGCAGGAATGACGGGGTCGATGCGGAAGCTACGACTGTCGGAGTTAGTGTCGGTGGCAAGTTCCTGGGCAGACGTCATCTCGCTTGGAACAGGGGCGGCACTGCTACCATCTCTATCAATTCTCGGGCTCGCACTCTTCGCTTGACAATCTTGTCCTATCAAAGCGGGCACACTAGCAGAAACGTTGGATTTTCGGAGATTAAGATTCCGGGGGTTGGAGTCAAACGTAACATGGCAGCGTTGAGCGCCCCAAAATTACTGCTTAATGGTCATCCTGTTTCACTTAAGGTTAGTGCTTCCAGCGCAACTCCTGTCTTGCCATCTGGGGTTCCTTCACTTGATGATGCACTTGCGTCTGGCATGGTTGGTAGAGCCTTCACTGCTCGGCTGAAGCTTGCCGCAGGACAGGATAGTTTTAGACTTGCACAAGGTAGCCTGATGGGAATCCGCCAATCGACCTTGGCCGTCGGCCACACAGCGTCCGCTAGGATTCGTTGGCTACCTGTGCAGCAAGTAAGGAATGGGAAACTAAAGGCGCGGATCCCTTCGGGGAATCACTATTTACTATTAGATGAGACTGCCGATCCGCTTTGGCAAGCACATATAGGAGGCCATGCTTTAACTAGTGTCGGAGTTGCCAATGCTTATGGCAAGTTGTGGCGGATACCTGTTCAAGGAGGCCGAGTTGAGCTCACAATTAATTCACTCCGATCAAAGCAATGGTTACTTGATTGGGCAGCTATGTTTAGTGGGACGTGTGCCCTCGGGATAGTACTCTGGCGACGCAAACGATTGCATGCGCGAAGCCGATGTAGGGATGAGGTGCTGACGTGACCCGAAGATTGTGGCGATTAATATCTCGACGCAGGCAAGTTAATAACATTATTCCGGATGACCGAGCCACATCCATATCTCGCTCTTCGTTGGCAATTGGAGTAGGAGCGTTAGCTGCTTCTGGCATTTTAGCCCTCTTGGATAGCAATGGCTGGTCTGAATTTGCGGCGGAGGTAGCATACTTCACCTTAGTTATAGCCGTGGTGGCGTCAATCTTGGGAGCTATTCCGAGGTTATGGCCGCTCCATGGGAACATATTGCGGGTTTCACAGGGTCGTCGAGAATAGGGTGAGGATTTAGGCGTTATAAAATGGGCTCTATTGATATTCATGTGGATAAATTCGCTCTTTCACAGGTTAACTTTAAGTTAATCGGTCCGCAAGCTAGCATCACCAGGGCTAAGGTATCTTTGGCGGAGTAAAACCCATACGAGCGGGCAATGATGGAGCGAACTCATGCGTTGAGTCGCTCCACCCCTCCATTAGATACCCCAAGTCTGATAGAGGTATGCATCCCGTCTCGAGGAGTTCGGATGTTCTTCGACTGCACATTCCGTTCATTTCGGACACCAAATCCGGAGTTTTCAGACAGTCTGAGACGAGGAGCACGCGGATGGCCATCAGGTGCCGCGCCTAACCCCTACCTCACCTCCTCTCTGGTGACTGTTCTTGGTCGATGACCCATCATATGTGCGTATTCTCGCTGAAACTTGCCACCCGTTCTCGCTGAAATGTGCCACCCCTTAGAGGGCGCGAGAAGGACTCAGGAACAATGGATGCAAAGAGGCTGTGGCATCCTTATGTGGTGACTGAAAACCAACCACCCAAAGGGTGCCACATGCCCAATAGGAGGATACCAATGAGAAAGATCGAAGAGGTACTGCGCCTCAGTGCGCAGGGCAAGAGTGTCAGGGTAATCAGCCGGGATACAGGGATGTCTAGGACAACCGTGACGAGATATCTTGAGAAGGCAGCAGAGCACGAGATTGGCTGGCCACTTCCAGCGGGCATGGACGTACAAGCCCTGGAGCAGTTGTTGTTCGCCGCGGTTGAGACACCAAAGAGTACGCCCGTGATTCCCAACTGGCAGGAGGTGGCCACCGAGATACAGGCTCATAATCACCTGACCCTTCAACTGCTCTGGCTTGAGTACAAGGAGCGCAATCCAAATGGACTCAGCTATTCACGGTTCTGTGCTCGCTACCGAGAATGGAAGAAGATCAATGAAGTGGTCATGCACTTTGAGCATCGCGGCGGAGAGAAGCTCTTCTGTGACTTCGCCGGTGATACCGTCCCGATCTGGGACCCAAAGACCGGTGAGGTCAACTTCGCAGCTCAGCTCTTTGTCGCGGTGATGGGAGCAAGCTCCTATATCTTTGCCAAGGCGTTTGCTAACCAGAAGGCTGAGTCATGGACGGCTGGGGGAACGGCAGCATTCGAGTACATGGGAGCGGTGCCCATGTGTGTCGTTCCAGACAACCCCAAAGCGGTGGTCATCAAGCCATCCAAGTACGACCCGGTATTCAACGAGAGCTACCTGGAGTGGGCCAGGCACTATGAGGTCACGATTCTGCCAGCTAGACCCCGAAAACCTCGAGATAAGGCAGCCGTTGAAGGAGGAGTCCTGATCGTCGAACGCCAGATTCTCGCCAGGCTTCGTCACGTCAAGTTCTTCTCCCTGTACGAGCTCAACCAGGCAATCTACGATCTCTTAGAGGATCTGAACGCTCAAGGGTTCCAAAGACGGGAGGGAACCAGAAAGAGCGTGTTTGAGGCTGTGGACAAGCCAGTGATGCGTCCTCTCCCTACAACTAGTTACGAATATGGGGAGTGCCAAGCGGTTCAAAGTCCAGATGAACTACCACGTACGGGTCCTAGACGGCTACTACTCGGTACCTTACGATCTGGTTGGCCAGACCCTTGATGTACGGGTTACCAGAACCACAGTGGAGATCTTCTCGGCTGGAGTGCGCATAGCGAGTCACCGACGATGTGAGAGGAAGGGTCAGTACCAGACTTCTTTTGCGCACATGCCATCGAGTCACCAGGCCCAGGCATCATGGACCCCGGCAAGGATACTCAAGTGGGCTCGGACAATAGGACCAAACACCCAGGTGGTTTGTGAGACGATCATGTCTGGGAGGCACTATCCAGAACAGGGCTTTAACCAGTGCAGAGGTATCTTCAACCTGGCATCGAAGGTCTATACCCCAGAGCGAGTCGAGGCGGCATGTGAGAGAGCAATCGCGATCCATAGCCCACTGTACAAGAGTGTGGTCTCTATTTTGGGGAACGGACTCGATGCTATCGCACTCACGCCACCGGCTGGACCACCACCTATTGAACATCAAAACATCAGGGGAACCGAGTACTACAAGGAGCTGCTTGCCGGCGGTCAGGAGAACGTGACATGTTGAACAACCAGACGATTACGACCCTGACAGACCTTGGTTTGAAGGGGATGGCAGACGCGTTTCGTGAGCAGCTAGAGAGTGTCCAATACCTCGAGCTCAGCTTTGCAGAACGCTTCGCAATGTTAGTAGACCGCGAAGCAATGGATCGAGAGGCCAGAAGGCTCGCTACCCGGCTTAGAGCTGCCAAGCTCAGACATCAAGCCAGTATTGAGGACCTTGACTTTCACACCCCGAGGGGACTGGAGCGTTCGACCATCATGGGCTTTAGCTCATCTCACTGGGTAGATGCACACCAGAACATTCTGGTCACCGGTCCAACTGGAATAGGCAATTATGTGGAGCTCTACATAAAGGCAAAAGTTATCTCGGGTGTGCACTTGCCTACGCTGGGATTCGATCTGGTCATAGTGCGCTGTACCGGAGGGCACCAGCTCTCTTTGCCGATCTAGCCATCGCCAGAGGTGATGGGAGATATCTCAGGGTACTCCAGAGTCTTTCGCGGGCTGAGATACTAGTCATTGACGATTTCGGACTCACACCACTCACAGGGAGCGAACCGTCGGATCTACTCGAGGTGTTAGAGGATCGATCTGAACGCAAGTCGACCATCGTCACCTCACAACTTCCCGTTGACTCATGGCACGAGGCACTTGGGGATCCGACACTCTCTGATGCAGTCCTCGATCGTCTCCTGTGTAACGCTCACGTTATCCAGATGAACGGGACCTCCATGAGGACAAAGAAGTCATGAGTGTGAGCCGCCCAGAACAAACTCGAGAGCCATTACGTAACGTTACGAAACCATCGTTGTCAAAGATCTGCGAGGGGCCGGGATGCGATCAGATACTGGACCAACAACCCAGAGGAAGACCAGCCCGGTACTGCTCGGCCGCTTGTCGTGTAGCCACACATCGACGACGAAGGAGAGGACCGGTCAAAGCAGAGGTGCACTTCGGTTCCGCTAGTACAAGAAATCGAAGCGAGGAGCGGTCGTGGATGGTCAAGCTACGTCGCGACAACGACGAACTGATCGTTGCCATCGGTCAGACCAGAGATGGTGCGCAGCGTCTCGCTAGTCGGCTCAACGATTTTCTCAACTGAGGATACAACCATCCAAGATGGAGTAGAACTCCGACCTTTGGGGTGCACATAAATCAATCGGAAGGAGCCAATTCTCGACCCATCAGATATACGGTTCACTCAGAGCCAAGATGTTCGCTATGCGCCTCTCCTCCTCAGCCAAGGCCTTCCACCAGATCTACATGGGAGAGTCCCAGGAATGTTTCCTAGACGGCCACGAGAAGGCATTTGGGGCCTTTGGTGGGATGCCGGCAGAGATCCGCTATTATTCGATTTGGAGGTAGACGTCCAGGACGTCAGTTTAGTGCTAAAAGAACGTCTTGACAAAGCGGCTGACTGCGATGTCCTAGAGGGCGTCCGAACTTAATAATTCGAGCCTTGGGCTGCAGCTGCTTTAATTCGGCGAGGAAATTGATGCCATTGGTTGACCCTCGTGCCAAGCTAATCTCGACAAGCAAAAGTGCGGAGTGTTCGAGAGAACGTTTGCATCCGCGAAGGACGTCCAATTCGCTGCCCTCAACATCGATCTTTAATAAATCGATATTGTCAGCCTCTTGAAGCAAGTCATCAAGAGGCTGAATGAGTACTTCGAGTACGTCATCTAGTGCGTCGCCGCTAGAAGGTTGCAAGGTTGACATGGTTGAAAGTGGCTGGCGATATAACGGAGCGTAGCCGGGTTCCGATCCCGCTGCACAGTTGATGCATTCGACCCCTGAGAGGTTGCTAACGTTACTCTTCAAGCGATCGAACGATCGTGGGTCAGGTTCAACTGCTAAAACCTGTGCGTCTGGAAGAAAGAGCTTGACCGATGCTGTCCATTGACCGATGTTGGCGCCGACATCTACCAGGAATGGGGTATGACCCAAAAGGGGTGGTATCATTAGTTCCTCATTGATGTCAATAATGCAGGACTGGAGGGTCCCCAGATCACTAACGGACTGTATGTTTATCCTTGCTTCACCAAGTGAAAGCGGAAAGGATTTGCCCCGGCCTAAGCCTAGAAGCACCGACCAACTCTGCGAATTGGTCCCCCAAAACAGAAGAAAGTGCCCCCTGAGCTGGTAGAATAGGTGTATAGAAGCATCCCAAACGACCAACCAAGGAGAACACTTTCTGTGAAGCAATTCTATCACACGCCAGACGGTATCGAGGTTGCCTTTGACGATGAGAATCTGGTCGCCAATGCCGGACTCCTTCTAGTCTCCACCCTTGCTTCCAAGCTTGGCTTGGCCGATGTAATCGCCGACAAGGTAGATCTCACTGGTCGAGTGGGTGGGGCCAATCCGGCGAGTAAGTCATTGACCCTCATTCATGCGATGGTGGCGGGTGCCTCGCATATCGACCATATAGATATGTTGAGAGCCGGGGCATCTTCGAAGGTGCTTCCCTTTCGGGTAGTAGCTCCCTCTACCCTTGGTACCTACCTACGTTCCTTTACCTTTGGTCACGTTCGCCAATTAGATGAGGTGATCGAGGCAGAACTCGCAAAGGCTTGGTCCCTTGGAATGGCCCCGGGAGACGATCCCCTAGTGATCGACATCGACTCTACGATCTGTGAGGTATCTGGGTATCACAAGCAGGGAGCAGCCTATGGCTATACCAAGAAGCTCGGCTATCACCCACTCTTGGCCGTTCGCTCCGATACTGGTGAGGTACTGCATTGTCGAATGCGAAAGGGTTCAGCCAATACCCAGAGGGGAACCAAGCGCTTTGTTCAAGAGCTCATCGCTAGGTGTCGACGCATCGGGTCGACAGGCAAGATCACCATCCGCTTTGATTCTGGGTACCAATCAGATGCGACATTGAAAGAGTTAGAACGTCTCAAGGTGTCTTACACCATGGCGGTCCATGCCAATGCCAAGGGGATAAAGTCGCTGGTAGAGGACATTAGTAAGGACTCCTGGATAGCTATTGACTACACCGAGAACGGTGAGGCCCAAGTAGCAGAGACCACCTATAAGGGAAGACGTCTCATTATCCGTCGTACCCGCCTCATTGGTGACCAGGCAGAGCTCTTTCCTAACTGGAGATACTTCGGATTCGTCACTGACTTGGAAGGTTCAGCTGTTGAGGTGGATCAGTTCCACCGTAACCGAGCACGGATTGAACTCTCCATCAAAGATCTCAAAGAGGGAGCAGGACTAGAACATATCCCCTCTGGTAAGTTTCATGCCAATGGAGCATGGCTAGCCCATGCGGTGATCGCCCATAACCTCACCCGCCAGGTGAGCTACCTTGGTGAGATCACCCCGGCCGAATCGATGGTCATAGCCCGTACTTTTCGCAACCACTTCATCTCGCTGGTGGGACGACTCGTCAACCGATCGGGCAAGATGATACTGCGTACTCCGGCTCGTTGGCCATGGGCCGGGGCCTTCATGAGAGCACTCGTCACCCTCCGGGCACTCGAACCAGTTCCCATCTAGGGAACTCCTCCGACTCGAAAGCGCGGTCGGGAAACACTCTCCATGCGCCCCACAAATGAAACACCAAATCAGATCCTTAACCCACCACGTCCCAACTCGGGTCAGAACCGATCCAGAACCACGGGTTAACTCAACGGCACAAAATCACAGTCTTAGGGCCACCGACGCACCCCGAAACCGGGGTGCGTCGGTGGATCCAGGCTAAG
>NZ_JXUW01000037.1 GCF_000949255.1 Ferrimicrobium acidiphilum DSM 19497
GAGTTCCCTGATGCCAAAGTGAAGGGTTAACATCCCCCAGATCTCCTGGTAGACGAGCTCGGGAGACTGAGACCGTAACACTCTTCGTGCCTCCGACTGATGGGTCTTTAGTTCATCAAAGGCCGATTCGATCTCCCAACGTTTGGAGTAGAGTGCCGCTAGTTCATGAGCCGGTGCCACCTCGGGATCGGTGATGGTGCAAAAGAGCCTGTAGAAGAGATCCGGGTCCTCCCCTTCGGTGATCTGGTACTCAATCACCCTGAGCAGAAGCGGACTCTTTCTGCCCCTGTCCTTATGGTGATAGACGTTGCCAAGGTAAGAACCATCCTCGAGTTCGGCGACCGTCTCAATTCGGTAGTTGCTCTTTGCCCGCCAGAGGAGTTGGGCACCGGTGTTGGCAGCTCGCTGCCAGAGGTCGTAGCCAAAGAACCCTCGGTCACCAAGACAGAGCATCCCAGGTGTGAGCTTATCGATGACACCTTTTGCAAGAATCTGTTCGGCAACGCTGTAGGGGCCTACATTGGCGGCAAAGATCGCATGGGTTCCACACTCTAAGAGGCCGACGATTCTCGCCTTGGCATAGGCGGCTTGACCAAGCGGAGTCGTTGGCTTTGTAAAGTGAGCGAGGTTCTCTGGGGTGTCAGCGACACTAAGGCTCGTTCCATCGATCGCAACCAGGCGTAACCCGCGGTAGAAGGCACCGGTATCGCCAGGAGCTGCCAGTGGCCTTGCAACCGCCTCATAGAGTCTCTTCATGGGCTCTGCGCCGAGGCGTAGACGAGCCTTAAAGATCGCCACCTTGGAAGGGACGTTCCAAGAAGACTGGAATTGATCCATCCACCGCAACCCCTCGCTCAAGTGACGCATGACCTCCTCGTAGGAGTCCTGGGGATAGAGCGAAAGTGCCAAGACGTAATAGATCATCACCCGTGATGGCAACAGACGTACGCGCTGTTGGACCCTGTCGGTTGCGACCAGTATCGAATCGATGAGATCTCTCCCAAAGGTGCGGGTAAGAACCCCTATGGAGAGATGATCGGTCAACCGTGAGCCCTCTGGTTGTCGTTTCCACCCGGGTCTTGGCATCGGCACCTCCCGAGACCCAGTATAGCACTGGAATGGTACTAAGTTAACGGTATTGGGCTAACAAGCCAACTCATCCACTAGCACCGATTGATCGGTAGCAGATCAGTCGGCCGCAGGAGCGACGTTGGGTAAGCCAAACCAAACGGCGGAGCCAGAAGGCCGGTCTGTAAGGACGGAGAGGTTCACACGGGTGATGCCGGCAACTCGTGCCATTGGCTACCCCTATTGCTACAACATCTGGTTCAATCGAGCGGCGTTTTGTCCAGGTTTGGGTAGCTTGCAAAATGGACCGCAGTGACCGCATTCGATTTGTCGACAGTACGGTTCCTGCGATTGTCGACACTATCGAGTGCCACCTCAATGGAGCAACGAACCAGTGTCAACGTCGAATAGATATAGGTCTGACTGTTTGAAATGTAGCGTGACTTTGTCATCTGGCTTGAGATCGGTATCTCCTACGATGCGGGCGGTTCTGCCGCCATAGATGTCATCGAGGGATTCTTCACTCTCACCTTCCCCCCAAACCCGTTTCGCATCGATATCAAAGTGTACCAACCGTTCGTAGCCCAGTTCTTCGATGAGCTTCACATCGACGACCAGCCCGGACGAGTTCGGCAGATCCTCAAGGAAGAAGTGTTCCGGACGGATTCCAAGTGTTACTCTGGTTGCACCTGAGAATCTCTTCATGGTGTCGTTTGATAGCTCGATCTTTTGCGACCCTACCAGCAACGATGCAGAGGAGTAGTCTATAACGGCTTCGAAAAGATTCATTGCTGGTGACCCTATAAAGGTCGCAACAAAGGTATTAACTGGGTTGAAGTAGAGTTCATGCGGGGTAGTGCACTGGAGTAGTTCTCCATTGCGCAGAACGGCTACTCGATCACCTAGCGTCATCGCCTCCATCTGATCGTGGGTCACATAAATCGTTGCCACTCCGAGCCTCTTTTGAATGAGCTTGACCTCAGCGCGCATCTTTACTCGCAGCTTCGCATCTAGGTTTGAGAGAGGTTCGTCCATCAGAAATATACTCGGCTCCCTTACAATTGCCCTCCCCATTGCAACACGCTGTCGTTGCCCGCCGGAGAGCTGCCGAGGCTTCTTGGTTAGAATATCGGTAATACCGAGAATATCGGATGCGTCGTGAATTCTCTGTGCAATGGTAGGTTTGGGTAAATTTTGGAGACGAAGAGCAAACCCAATGTTCTCTGCGACAGTCATATGGGGGTAGAGGGCATAGTTCTGAAACACCATAGCGATATCGCGATCTTTTGGCTCTAACGCGTTGACGACCTTACCGCCGATTCGCAGTGTGCCGGAGGTAATTTCTTCAAGGCCGGCTACCATCCGAAGCGTCGTTGTCTTGCCACAGCCCGACGGACCGACGAGGACCATAAGCTCGCCATCGGCAATGTCAAGGTTGAGGTCTTTAATTGCATGATAGCCTCCCGGATACATCTTGTTGACCTGTTCCAGAGTGATGGACGCCATGTGAATCTCCCTCTTTACCTATGACCTGCGGACGATGAAGGCACTAAACGGTTCGATAGTATTTTCGCCAGCGGATATAGATCGTTCCAATCCTCGATTGTCGATAAGTACACCACCGTCGGTGTGTCGCTGAATACTCTGGTCACTAAAATTTATGTGAACCTCCAACTTGTCGACCTTGTAACTCCACGAGAGATCATCGAGATAAAGGGTTGCGAGGTTAGAAGAAGCGATCGTGTTGCGAAGCGATAACAACCTTCGGGTGAGGTTCAAGATTGAGTGTTCATCAGCGAGCTGTGTCTCTACGCTGGTGGTGACCTGGCCAAAGGGAAGCCATGGAGTACCCCGTGTGAAGCCATGCTGCCGACTACCATTCCACGGCATCGGACGACGAGCATAATCTCTCCTGAAGCTCGCCGTCGAGGCAGAGGTCATCTCGTCCTGGAGGAAGTGGTCGTCGATAATAGAATCGCCTAGCCCGAGTTCGTCACCATAGTAGAGGATTAGCGTGCCTGGCAGTGTGGTGAGGAGTATGAGTGCACTCCGAATTCTTGTGTCATCATCTGCTGACCATCGAGTCGGGAAGCGCGAGATGTCGTGATTTGACGCAGCCCAACAGCAGTGGGCACCGTTGGTTAGTTTATCAAGCGTCTCTGTTACGAGGGGTGCTAGGCTGCGTGAGCTGAAATCGGAGAAGGTAAACGGAAAGTTCATCGCGAGGTCGAGCTCGTCGTTGTTGCCGTAGAAGCTGACCAGCGTATCGAGATCGCTGACCCATGTCTCACCTATCAACACCTTTGGCGGTTGATATGAGGCCGCTAGTTGCCGCCAATTTCGATAGAGGGCGTGCACTTCGGGACGATTTTTAGAGTAAGTTTCTGCCAATCCGAAGTGTTCAAAGTGGCGATTTTGACCTGGGTTGGCTACAGGATCATCGCGGAGCAGCTGGTCTTTGTAGATTCCATGGGCAACGTCGATCCGGAATCCATCGATCCCCAAGTCAAACCAGAATCGCAATATCTTCTGAAACTCCTCGTGAACCAGGGGGTTCCACCAATTGAGATCGGGTTGCGTTGGGAGGAAGTTATGGAGATAATATTGCTTAGAGTGAGTGTCATAGGACCAAGCGGATCCACCGGTGGCGTCTAGCCAGTTGTTCGGGGGTCCGCCAGTGATTGAAGGATCGGCCCACACGTAATAGTCGCGGTAGTGTGAGTTACGGTCAGAACGTGCCGACTTAAACCAGGGGTGCTCGGAACTCGTGTGATTGGGGACGAGGTCGAGGATTACTTTAAGCGACGCCTTAGACGCCGCTCGGATGAGTCGCTGCAGCGCGTCTATCCCGCCGTAATCGCCTGCAACTGAGTAGTAGTCACTTACGTCGTAGCCCCAGTCGTGATTTGGGCTAGGCATTATTGGTGACATCCAGATGGCGTCAACTCCAAGGCTTTCGATGTATGGCAGATGCTCGATCACCCCATCTATATCCCCATATCCATCGGCGTTTGAGTCAGCAAACGAGCGGACGTAAATTTGATAGATGGTCGCATTTCTGAGCCAAGTTGGGTGAGCAATGTTGGGCACGACTAACCTTTGACCGCACCGGAGGTAAGGCCTGAGACCACAAATCTCCTGAATACGAAGACGAGAATGCCGATCGGGACGACGGCTACCACACTTGCAGCAAAGATGGTGCCATAGGGAATCACGTTGGGTGAGCCAAAGAGCGCTATCCCCACCGGTATGGTGCGGTAGCTATTGGAGTTATCAAATGTCAACGCCATAAGGAACTCGGTCCAACATGCAGTGAAGGTAAAGATGCCGGCTGTAAAAATGCCGGGCAGCGCCTGGGGAAGGATGATCGACCAGTAGGTGCGCAGAGGCGATGCTCCGTCCACGCGAGCGCTCTCCTCCATCTCCCTGGGAATCCCTAGAAAGTAATTCCTCATTATCCAGATTGCGAACGGGAGATTGAACGCTGTGTACGGAACGATCAGCACCTCGTAGCTATCTATCCAACCAAGGTTGTGCATCAGTAGGTAGAGAGGAGAGACAACGGCGATCTCTGGAAAGAGTGAGATCATCAAGAGCACGACCATGATGGCTGTCTTGCCTCGTATCGGCAACCTTGCTAGCGCGTATCCGGCTAGCGATCCGATCGCCAGAACCAGAATGGTTGCACTGATTGCGACGATGAGGGAGTTTCTAAAATAGATGCCGAAGTCGTAGTGGACAAACGCTGACTGATAGTTCGCGATACTGAGCGGGTTTGGAAAATATTGTGGCGGACTCGCTCCAATTCCTGAATTTGTCTTAAAGCTCGAAGCTATTAGCCAATACAGTGGGAGTGCTACGAAGAGTACTACGAGCAGCACTGATGCATTGAGTAAGTTGAACCATTTCTTGAGGCCGGTTTTGGTGTGGAACTTCATTGTGCTTACGCGTCACTCACCTGAGCGCGGAAGACCTTCAAGAACAGCAGGCAGCCAATCAGCACGAGAGCGCTGGCGCTAACTGCAATCGCATTGCCGGCACCATAATTGAGATTTTGGAACATTACACGATAGCTCAACACAGCGAGCGACGTAGTTGCAGTGCCTGGTCCACCCCCAGTCAAAACAAAGGGAAGATCAAATATCCCGAAGGCCTGGAGGATCCGAAACAGAACAGCCAAGGCGATAGTCGGCCTAAGCAGGGGAAGGGTTACTCTCCAAAAGGTCGTCCATGAGCCGGCACCATCGACGGCTGCGGCCTCGAAGACTTCTTGAGGAAGCATGACGAGGCCGGCTATAACGATAATAGCGACGAAGGGCGTCGTCTTCCATATATCGGCTACCATCATCGAGATGATTGCCGATGTTGGGGTGCCAAGAAATTGAGGTTGTCCCAAACCAAGCGCCGAAAAGATGGCCTGCATTACCCCATAGGTGCCGTCAAATATATACTGCCAGAGCTCGGCGGAGATAACGGTTATCATCGACCAAGGGATCAGTAAGAGGGCCATCATCAGTCCACGACCTTTGGTAAGGCGCTCAAGCACGAGGCCAACCAGAGTGCCAAGCACAACTTCCACGGCCACCGTCACCACGGTATAAAAGACGGTGAAAAATAATGCATACCGCCATACCGAGGCGTGAAATATCTGGCTGTAGTTCGAGAATGTGAATCCAGCGAGTTGGAACCCATTGCCGGTAACCGTTACGTTGGCCAAGCTGAGAACCACCGAGAACACTATCGGAAAGATGGTAACTGCTCCGACGACGACGAGTGCCGGAGACGAGAACGCCCAACCGATGCGGGTGGTGCGTCTCCGATGATCCTTGGCACCCCTCCGTTCTCCGTGGGGCGCTGTATCGCCGATCTGATTGTTCTGTGTCATCGACTCAAAGCTCTCGCTCTCCGATCCCTTGCGTGGGCCCAGCCATTGGTACTACCGACTGGGCCCTGGCCTTGTCTAGAGACCACCACTCAGAGCTGTATTGGCCTGGGATTCGGCAGCCGCTAGCGCTGACTTGACCGATGTCGAGCCATTAAGAGCCGCATTGATGTTCGTGTAGATCGCTGTACTCAGAGCTGGGTAATTTGGAGTCCCTGCTGGTCGAGCGATCAACCGAGTTTTGGCTGCCACCTTTTCGGGTGGCGGAGCGCTGGCTTCTGCCGCGATCGACGTTCGTACGGATTGCACCGTTGGAATCTCTGAGTACTTCTTTCCGAGGATGGTCTGGGCCTGGACACTCGACATCCACTTGATGAAGGTCAGGTCAGTCGCAATGTGCTTGCTATGTGGATTGATATAGAGGTTCCAACCACCGATGGTGGAGTACCCGGGATAGCTATGTCCAGAGAAGGTAGGCAGCGGAGCTACACCAACCTTGCCGACCACCTTTGAGTCTGAAGGGGTCTGGGAGTTCGACCAGGCATAGTCCCAGTTTCGTAGGAATGCAGCGTCACCGGCGTTGAAGGTCGACATAGCCTGGGGCTCCTCCATCGTGGTGACAGCTGCCGGGCTCGCACCGCTCGTGATGAGCGAGCGCATGAAGCTGACTGTACGAATCGCCTGAGGCGAGTCGAGGTAGGCCTTTGTGTATGAAGCGTTCGTTACTTTGCCGCCGGCGGAGGTGAAGTACTCCATGAAGTCGCATGTGAGTCCCTCATAAGAGTTGCCCTGCCATACAAATCCATACTTGACGAGATGGTCATGGACCAGGGTGAGCGCCTCTTGTTTTAGCTGCTCCCAGGTTTTTGGAACAGGTAGGTGGGCTTGCGCGAGTAGGTCTTTACGGTAATACAGAAAACCTTGGTCTTCAAAGAGGGGCGAGCCGTAGATCTTTCCCTTGTACTTCGCACCCGAAACTAACCCGGGCGCGAACTTTGCCCAATAGCTTGACGGGAGGTAGTTGCTTAGAGGTACTGCAAGGCCGTGAGCTCCGAATTGAGCTGGCCAGATCACGTCACCCATGAAGACGTCGGGGGTCGATGAGCCACCCGAGATCTGCGCGACCACCTGAGACCTATTCGTGCCAGTGTTGGTTGGTGCGCTGACGAGCTTGACATGGATCTTCGGATACGCCTTCTCGAAGGCGTTAATGAGCGTTTGACGAACTCCTACCTGCGCGATTGGACTGGCCCACCAGGTGATTGTTCCTGATGTTGCCGATCCAGATGGCGATGTCGATGATGACTTAGTGGTTGACGAGCTGCCACATGCGGCGAGAATGATCGACGAACTCGCTACCACGGCTGCCAACAATCTAACTCTATTAGATTTCCTGACTCTCTTCTTTGATTCCATCTCGTTGTCATCCTTTCTGGGTTCAGTACATGCGAGTACGTCGCATACGGTCTAGGTAGTCGGTTGTAGCTGTCTGACGAGGTTCGGGACTCTGGAAGTGGAGGTGCGTTCCACAAGTTCTAAGTCCAACATGGTGTGGACTGGATGGGCGTCGGACTGGGTGAGTTGCCTGATTAGTCTTTCGGCAACGATCTCCCCACTCAGAGAGAGGGGTTGCAACACGGAGGATAGTCCAACGACCGCAGCCATCTCAAGGTTGTCGAATCCAACTACTCCGAGGTCCTCAGGCACTCGAACTCCGAGCTCATTGGCTGCGGATAGAACCCCCAGGGCGCCAGTGTCAGAAGATGCAAAGATGGCATCAGGCGGTCTGTTGCTCGTCAAGAGCTCCATAGCACACTCTTTGGCTTGTGAGGTACCATGTTCACATAATTTGATATGTCCAATTTCGAGCGAAGACCCACCTTGTCGTAGAGCACTCCTAAGTCCACACAGGCGGGCGTCTGTCGAGGTGAACTGAAACTTGCCGGAGTCAGCATCTCCGATGAAGCCGATCTGATGGTAACCGCGGGACAGAAGATGGGTGCCGACAATCTCCCCACCATGAATATTATCGACGAAGACTGAGTCCGACCCTGCCACGTCGATATCCAACCCGACGAGATTGACGTTTGCGCTTCGCAGTCCTCTCGCCTGAGCGTCGGTCACTGGGATGGAAACGACCACCAGTGCCATTGTGGAATGTCGATCTGATAGCGTGTCGATGACCTGGTCGAATTGGGCCCGGTTAAAGACGCCAAACAGTGAGGCGACTATGCCGACTCGGTTGAGTCCAGCGAGGCAAGAGTCAATCCTCGCAACTACTGATGGTCTGGTAATGTAGGGTGCGACTATCGAGACGATATCAGATCCACCCTTTGATAGCGCACGAGCGAGTCGGCTAGGCCGATAGTTGAGTTCAGCGATCGCGACCTCGACCTTCTCGCGCATGACTCGAGAAACGTGCTTCTGCTGATTTAAAACGCGCGACACGGTCCCAACTCCGACACCTGCTCGCGCCGCAACGTCCTCGATTGTCGCTCGATGTCCAAGATCCACCAGTCCCCCCGATCTGGAAGCGCTTCCAAACCCCGTCAACATGCTATCCTTCGGCTTGGCCGTTGTCAATAGCGTGACAGGCAAGGATGAATTGCGCTTACTAAGGTTCCTCTCAGAAAAGATAGCGAGTCGCAGGCGCGAGGCGAAGACCTCGTTCAAAGAATACTGGTGGACAAATGAGCCGGGAGCAGACACATATTTCTGAAGAACCCGGATAGCTTAGGAATGCCCTGGCGGATGATTCTTGAACAGGTATCAGAAAAGGTTGGGCATCGCCCACCGATGAGCTTGGATGGGAAGGTTTGAGCTCAATGAGTTGGTTGGGTGCAGATCTTTGCACTGGTTCGGCAGTACGGAAGGATCACACCAGTCAACGAACATATGTACCATATAAATACCTATGAACTTACGCGAGTGGGCACTGGAGGTATGCTGCAAAGTTGTGTACGGACCACTTCAAAAGCGTCTTCGGAACCAGTTTGGATTCGGTTGCTAGCCGGTTGACCAATCGGGTGTGATTTCTACACAAATGCCACCAACCACTGTAGTAGCCAGAGGGACATTGGGCACAGGTTTGGGGACCAGCTCAACGTTCGTGGCTAGGGTTCGACGATGAACCCAGTGCCGACGAGTTCGCTGATTGTGATGCTTTCGTCACACGAGGGGCAATGCCCACCGATCCCGACTCGTCGCATGAAGGTGTGACACTCTAAGCAGCGTTGCTCTCCAAGAGAGCGCTCTGCGCAAGAATCGCACTCATAGACGGTGATCTCCCGACGTGGTTGGGATCTTGGGACCTTGAGCGTCGGGAGAGTGCGCGAACGACGACGTCGTCGATAGGCAAGAGCCCGACAAGCATCTGAGCAGTAGGTTCTCCTCCCCGAGGGGCTGAAACTACTCCCACAGACTGGGCACGCTATCGTGACGCTATCGTGGGCCAACGGGGATTTGACTCCTGGTGGCTCCACACTCGGGTGAACTTTGTTACTCGCATTGACACTGGACATGGTGACACTCCAATTCTTAGCCAGTTGTGCATTGCTGGACATGATGTGTGCTCTGGTGCGTACTCGAGTCGCTATTGGCCAACCCGATGCTCTCGCCAGCACACCTCAACGATGTACGCGTACTTCGCCTTGAACCAGCCACCCTTGGAGGGCAGTGATCTGCGTGCAGTTTTGATGTCCGTCACCGTGCAATTATTTGGCCGCATCTATGCATCATTGCATGGCCGCTAACATCAACTTCTCATCCACGCCCATGACAGCCCTGTCTACGGCGTTCCAATGCTGTCGTCGATGCCTGGGCGATTTGATGGGGCTCTAGAACGTGGTATGGCTTGAGGTTGTCGAATGCCCGCGGGTCAATGGACGGCTGGTTGAGGATCGGAATCGTTTCGTTGTTCATGCACTCAGTCTGGATGAGCCCCTTTTTCGTCGCCAAGATCGCTATCGCACTTGGGAAGTGGTCGACATCAGGGGTCGATATACGGAGCGCAGCGCGTCTCGATGTAGTCGCTGACGGAGAGGCAAAGGGGTAAAGGAGATCTATAACCAGTCAGCCCAAGGAGTGGCGTGACATGTTCAAGTGTGGAATCCTTGATCTGGTTGGTTCTTATCGGTTGAGTCTTTCTGGATCCGTCACCCAGGTCGCCAATCCATTTAAGCGTTGTTCCATCGCCGGTGCGGCGGGAGCTTTGCTGATTTGTTCTCGTGGTTGGCGCTGATTGTCATCGTAGGAATGCGAGGTAACGATCGATGATAGTTTCCCACTTCGAGTTCGCCTCTGCGTAGGCCCGGCCACGTTGACCGAGTGAACGTGCTAGTTCAGGGTCGCCTCCGAAAAGTTCGATCGCGCCGAGCAACTCGGATGCACTCCTAAAGGCAACACCCGCCCCAGATCGTTCAATCTGCTCTAGCAGTACCTGATTGAATCCGTTGACGATGAGCGGCACTCCTGCGCCCATGGCCTCGAGTGCGACGAGCGAGAAGGATTCATAGCGTGAGGCTATGACGACTGCGCGAGCATTCTTGAGCAGCATATTGCGATCGCTATCTGCAATCTCCCCAAGCAGTTCTACACCTTTAGGGACCTGGGGTTCCTCAATGATTGGGCCAGCCATAATGAGGTTCATCGAAGGTTTGGTGTGTCTATAGAGTTCGGTCAGTATGTTGCTGCCCTTGTCGGCTTGGACACGTCCTAATGCTAGGAGGTAAGCGTCGCTGGCGTGTATTGACGAACTGGTCTGCGCCACCCCGGATGCGAGTTGTTCGCCTAGACCAAGTGGGAGTACCAACTGTCTCGAGGTACCTATCTGGAAGAGACGATTCAAGAGTTCCTGTTCTGCTTTCGTCTGG
The DNA here is from genome assembly GCF_000949255.1 of Ferrimicrobium acidiphilum DSM 19497. Classification (NCBI taxonomy): domain Bacteria; kingdom Bacillati; phylum Actinomycetota; class Acidimicrobiia; order Acidimicrobiales; family Acidimicrobiaceae; genus Ferrimicrobium; species Ferrimicrobium acidiphilum. The sequence continues at coordinate 10,822 of NZ_JXUW01000037.1, forward strand.
AAGACGATCCTGCGTGCAAGCGGCACTGCGTCTGAGTAGATGGAGCTTGAAAGAATAGCTTCAGGATGGGCGGCAGGGTGTAAGACCGATCGCCGAGGATTCCAGATGAGGGCTTGAAGATTCGGCCAATAGAGGAGAGGATAGCTCACGACCCGATCCGGGTTGAGTCTGTCGAGGAGTTCAGCGAAGCCACTGAGCACCGGACCCTGATCGAGGAGAAACTGGTCCGCGGTGCCACGGTCATAGAAGCGCCCGGTGGCGAGCGCCTTTGCGTAGCTGGCTGAGAAGTGGGGTAGACGCGGGTGTAGCGGCGGCAGGCGGTGGACGATCACACCATCCTCCAGCGAGGTAGTGGCTGGGATTGTATCGTCCCACTCAAGTGTAGTTGATGTCGATGTGATCACCTCAACCTTATGGCCTTTGAGGGCGATCCGAGTTGCATAGGAACGTACTGCAGCTTCAGCACCGCCGACTATTGCTTGTCCGTAACGTGGCGTGACGAAGGCGATGTGCATCAACCGACCTCGACGCCGGTGAGTTGGCGAATGGCGGCCGATAGACGTCGCCAAACAGCGTCATTCTCGAAGAGTTGCACTCTTTGGTGGCCGAGTTCGAGCAGTTGAGTTCTCAACGGTTCCGTACTCGCAAGCTGGGCGGCGGTGGCGATAGCCAGTGGGTCGTGTTTCGGGACGATAAAACCGGCTTTTCCCACGGTCTCTGGAACCGCCGAGGAGTCGACGGCAACCACTGGGAGCCCAAGCGACATCGCCTCAAGGAGGGGTGCGCCAAAGCCTTCGTGGAGGGATGCGGAGACGAAGAGACGGGCGGCGCGATAGTGATCGGCAAGAAACCTGGCCCGGAGACCGCCGGTCAGAAAGTGGACCCGATGACCGATCTCAAGGTCGGAGGCGAGCTGACGGAGCCAAAGTAGGTAGTCGCGGTGAAAAGGGCGGCCAATGAGTGTCAACGAGCTATCCTCGCCGGTCAATCTTCGATAGAGGGCAAGGGCGCTCAACAGCTCTTCTTGCGCCTTGTTTGGAACCAACCTACCTACAAATAACCAGTCCTGAGGGGACCCACGGTGTTCCCAACTCGCGCGTAGTCGCAGAAGACGGTCGGTTGTCGGTTCCTTGATGAGCTCGTCGTAGTGGGCGAAGAGGCCGACAGTCGCGACGGCTGAGGCACCATAGCTGCTGAGCTCTGCGGCGTTGAATTCGGAGACCGAGAGACAGCCGATCGCCTGATGAACGAGGCGCGCAAGTTGTTGTCTTGCACGTCGCTGGGCGATCGCGGTGTCCGGATCCCATGCGGCAAAGTACTCCTCGGGTGTGATGTTGTGGTAATAGAGCAGTGTTTGTCCTTGCCCAAGTATGGAGGGTGCAAGTGAGGAGAAGTTTGCATAATGATAGATGAGGACATCGTCAGGTTGAAGTTCCATATCCTGGACCGGTGTAGCCGAGTCGGCGACTGAGCGCTGCATATCCTCGACGAAGATGCGAGTCTCTGGATAGAGGGCACTGAGGCGTAGTTGTAGTTCGCGTGCACAGTTCCCAACGGCGTCATGGGGCAGGAGCACTGGGACAAACTGATGGACGGTCATGGCCGGCCGATCATCTGTTCAAAGAGGGTTTGATAGCGAAGCTTGAGTGTCTCTGGTTCGAAGATCCGAAGCTGCGCTCGACCACGTTCGATTAGCTCAGTTCTCAGTATTGTGTCCTGCTCGAGCAGGTGTGCAGCCGTAGCAAAGGCGAGTGGATCCTCTTCATCTAGCAACCAGCCGGCATTGCCGACGGTCTCACCGATCGCAGAGGTGGCCAGTGCCAGCACGGGAATACCAAAGGCAAAGGCCTCAATGAAGGGGAAGCCAAAACCTTCGTGAAGCGAGGCGCAGGTGAAGATACTCGCGTGTTGGTATTCGTTGGCGAGCGCCGTTGGACTTAGGCCTGAGAGCAGACGGACGCTATCATCTAGAGCATGAGCGGCGATCTTTGCCTTTATCGCACGCAAGTAGCTGTCAGATGCGGTTGAACCCACCAGCGTGAGCGTAGCCCTAGGGTCGAAGAGCGCGCGGTAGAGGGCAAAGGCCTCTATCAGCCAGAGTTGATGCTTGTTGGGGAAGACTCGTCCTACAAACAGCCAGTTCGAAGAGGGTGTTGAGATGTGGGTCATCGGCTGTGGAAGCTCGAGCAGTGGTGGGGCTACAAGCGGATGGAGAAAGCCAAGTCCGAACAGGTCAATTGCGTTGTAGCGTGAGACCGTGAACGCCAACTGCGTGGTGCGAGCCAGCCCACCGATCTCGCGCCTGGCCTGCCACAGTATCCGTGCAATCGTTGGTTCGAACGGTTTGGCCAGTTCATGCGGGGTGACATTGTGGTAGTTGAGCAGCACGCGAGGTCGATCACGGAGCCAGTCGGCTATGCGTGAATTCGTGCTCGCCTGATAGAGGTACCAAGCTCCTCTTGGAGGTCTACGACGGAGGTTGTGAAAGGGTTGGGCGATCTCTGCCAACGAAGCATCGAATTCATCGGCGTAGATAGCGGTCTCGTAACCTAACTCGCGAAGCAGACTATCGAGTCGGCGAGCATGGGTCCCGATGGCATCGTAGGTCGAAAAAGAGGGAATGAGCTGCAAGATTGCAGTCAACGTTGGAGCCTTGTGACGGCGGTATCGACGTCGATGGTCTCCGTGCTAGAGCTGAAGCCAGCCTCGTCGGCTAGTATCGCCCATGCGGCTACGCTGATCGGCTCCCCACGAATGGCTGCCGTCGCGCTGAGCTCGGGAGACGAAGCCAACGCTGATGGTTCGTGGTGGATCAGAACGGCGACGCCATCTGCTGCTAGTACTCGCCTAGTCTCGGCGAGCACCCCACGTTTGAACCAAACTGGAGAGCACTCCAGTTCTGTTCCGCGCAGAACTAGTGCCCCGAGGGCGCCGTCGGCACAGTGCTCTAGGTGCCATAGCAGCGAGCTATTGCGTACATCGAGGCCTTCCTTCGCGCTACGATCCGCGAGGTCGGAGTCCTCGATCTGCCCGTAGACGAGGTCTGGGAGTAGAGCTGTTAACTCGGCTAAGAGACGATCGCCACCAGCATCAGTGACCAGTATTGGTTGCTCATTTTGACGATCCAGCAGCTGAGCGCGTACCGCCTGCTCGGCGAGTATGTTCGCTGGAAACTGACCGGACGTGTGACCTAGTGAGACCTGGGGCGCAATCTTCGCAAGCCGCAGCTCCTGCTCGGAGAGTCTTAGTTCGAGAGCGTTTAGGAGGCCGACGGTTTCGAAGGTGAAGTTGTTGACCTGCTGGGTGACGTAGGTGAGGTACCAACCTACACCAGCCTTGATGGCTCGCTTGACATAGGTCACGCCTGGTCTCTTCGAGTCTGTAGGCACAGCTGTATCGATGTAGGAGGTCGCCTCTACGTTGAAGAGTCGATCCTTGGTGGAGTCGAAGCGCAGTCGTGGTTTGAGCTCGTTGACTGCCTGGGTCATCTTCGCCTCTAGTGACGGTGGGATGACCCCACTGCGACGTAACTTGACGACCTCACGCTCGAGACGCCCTCTGAGCTCCGATGTCTGTGGTTCCAATCCGACCTCCAGTAGTACTAGTTCGCTAGATCTTAGTTGTCGATTGAGTTAAGGAACGAGAGCTGAGCTAGTCGGGTTTGCACGAGGTAATCAAGTAGGCGACAAAGTGGTTACTACTGCTTATTCGCTGGCCTCTGCTAGTGTGGAGTAGGATCGACGCTACCTGGACTCGGTGCGACTGCGGAGCCTGGGGTCAAGTTAGGGGCTGAGGGTTCCGATGACTGAGAACATGAGTACGATGGCTGCCGCGAGCAGATCGCAGTGGTGCGGCTGATGCGTCGAGGACTCCACTCCAAGCGGAGAACGTTCGCGCTTCCGTCTGGGCGAACTAGCGCGATGCTGGCCGCAGGCGCGTTGCTTGGTGTTGCGCCTGGGGCGATGCTATTTCCCGCTACCGGTTTTGCATCGACTGCTTCGCTGACATTCACCGGCTATGGGGTCGGCTCGGGCAATGGGGCGAGCCAATTCGGTGAGGCTGGCTATGCCAGTCGAGGCCAGCTCACCTACGCGCAGATACTTGCTCACTTCTACGGCGGCACCAGTTTGACCAATATCAGTGATCGACTGATTACGGTGTGGCTAACCGCTGGTACGGGACAACCGGCGACCGTGTTTGACAATCAGGGTCTGGTGGTCAATAATATCACGATTGCGGCGAATACTCCGATAAGGGTGACCGATGCCAATGGCCAGATCACGGTCGACGAAGGGGTCGGAGGATCGGGATGTACGGCTCCAAGCTCGTGGAGTCCGCTCACGACTGCAGCGGGTTCGCTTACGATCTCGCCAGTGAGCATACAGCCGTTGGGATCGATGGTGAATGAGTCACTGAATCAAGCGCTGCAATGGTGTAAGCCGGGAGGCTCGGTCGAGGCGGTCCGTGGAAACCTTGGGGTGACTGCGAACGCACAGGGCCAACAGGTCTTAACCAATGAGCTTGGGTTAGAGTCCTATGTTCGTGGTGTGATTGGGAATGAGATGCCAGCGGTGTGGGGCACACTCGGGAGCCCTGGACCCCAAGGGCAGGCGTGGGGTTTCCAGGCGCTTGAGGCTCAGGCCATTGAGGCGCGGAGCTATGCACTAGCCGTCGGGAACTCTTATAACTTCGCACAGATTTGCGACTCCGATTACTGCCAGGTATACGCTGGGTTCAACAGTGGCCAAAACAGCCAAAGCCAAGCCCTCATTGATGCAGCGCAGACGAACACAGCCGGACAGATCCTGGAGCAGTCCTCAGGAGCCCCCGCCTACACCCAGTACTCTGCATCTGATGGCGGCTATACCGCAGGTGGGGACTTCCCTGCGGTGCCGGACCCATACGATGCAGGTTGTTATGCCTCTATCTGTAACCCGTGGGATCCATGGACCCAGACCGTTGGACTCTCGACGTTGCAGCAGGCGTTTTCGCAGTTGGGCACGGTGCAGGGACTTAACATTCTTCAGCGTTCGGGCAACGGTACAGATGGTGGCCGTGTTCTCTCGATCCAGGTGGTTGGGTCGAGCGGATCATCGACGGTCTCGGGAGCCGAGTTTGCCTCCATCATGGGTCTCAATTCGGATTGGTTCAGTGTCAGCGGGCCAATAGCGATCACAAACGATGGCGGTGGATCATCACCTACCCCGCCGTCATCTCCATCCACCTCTTCGGGGATCATCGTCGCCTCTAAGGACGGTGGCACCGCCGCCGAAGATGGCGCCACCAACCTTGGCAGCACCTACACCTACGGCATCACCGGACTCTCTGGAACCCGTCCTCTGAACGCCCCCATCGTCGGAGTGGCATCAACTCCTGGCGGCAAGGGCTACTGGCTTGCCGCCGCCGATGGAGGAGTCTTTGACTTTGGCAATGCCCACTTCTATGGCAGCACCTATACCTACGGCATCACCGGACTCTCTGGAACCCATCCTTTGAACGCCCCCATCGTCGGCATCGCCTCCACCGTGGATGGCAAGGGCTACTGGCTCGTCGCTGCCGATGGAGGAGTCTTCGACTTTGGAGACGCCACCTACCAAGGGTCGGCGTACTCAAAGGGCTTTACTGGCCTCACTGGCCCCCACCCACTTGCGGCTCCGGTTGTCGGCATCGCCTCTACCCCTCATGGTAACGGCTACTGGTTGCTTGAGTCGAACGGAACCGTACTCTCCTTTGGAGCGCAGCGCGCTTCTATGGGGAGATTAGCCAGGCTACCGGGACTAAGTTCGTGGGTATTGTCTCGTCACCCACCGGCAATGGTTACGTCTTGTTAGCCGCAGATGGGGCTACGTACGGGTTTGGTGACGCACCTTCGGCCGGCTCTGTGAAGGTGAACCAGAATGCGGTGGCGATCATTCCTGCCCCTAACGGCAGCGGATACAGTATCATACTCTCAAATGGCCAGGTGATTGGCTTCAATGGTGGTCCGAGTTCGTCCGCGCTTGGATCCAATACCACTGGTCATGGTGCTCCGATCGTCGGAGGGACGGCTGTCAGCTGACGTGTGCTGCAGTTATATCTGAGTGCTTGGTCGTATTGGTCAAAAGCCAAAGAGAATCTTAGCGCTCTCTATAAAAAGGTAGCGTGGTGGGTGCATCCGTCAGTAACGAATCTGGCGAGCTATGGCGCGGGGTAGATGGCGATAGATCGCCATGATAGCTCGCATGGAGCGGGGGCTCCAAACGATTGTGGCACCACTGCTGATACCTCGGATGATATCGCTTGCGACACGTTCGGCTGTTGTCGCCAGCGGAGGTGTAGCCAGCGAGCGCGTCATCGCTGTTGAGACGAAGCCGGGGCGGATTACCATCACCGATACCTTGGGATGGACGCGGTCAGCAAGACCGAGCGCGAAGCCATCGAGCCCCGCCTTGGCGGCTCCATAGAGGTAGTTTGATCTTCGTACACGTTCGCCTGCCACTGAGGACAACACGATCATGAGTCCGTATCCCTGTTCCTCTAATCTTTCTGCACATCGCGTGAGTGCCATCGCAGGCCCAGAGAAGTTAACCGTGAGGGTATGAGCTACGGACTCCGGGTCTCGCTCATCCATTTCTTGGGCTCCGAGCCACCCGGCGGCCATGATCACGCAGTCGATGACCTCGAGCCGCTTTAGCGCCTGTGCGACGGCCATGTCGACCGTTTGGAGTTCGGATAGATCGAGCGCGAGGGTAACAACTGTTAGCTTAGGAAAGGCCGCCAGCAGCTGCTCTCTAGTGCGTTTCAGCGTCTCGGCGTGTGGCCCCATGAGGATCACAGAGCGAAGACTAACTCCGGCGAGCCGCATTAGGAGGGCTCGAGCGATCTCAGATCCTCCTCCGAGGACGAGGACGTGTTCAAGCGGTCGGCGGCCAACAGAGGTGGTCACAATAGAGTTCCATCGACTCTCGGATCACTGCAAGGGCGCAGTCGTGAGTTAGACGTAGTGGTCGATCTCAAACCCTCCGGGCGACGCATAATGCGTGCGAGTAGGGGGGAGTGGTCGATGACCCAAGCTACGGTTACCGGCGCGATCTGGGAGAGTACTATCCCGATCACTATCAGATAGCTGACTCGCAGATCGGTTGGGTGATCGAACACGATGGGGATGATCGCGAGAGCTAAAATTGGCGGACTCTCTAGGTTGAGTTTACTGACGACCAGAAGGGCGATCAAGACGGTGATCACCACGACCAGATCTACGTTCAGGTTGAGATAGAGAAGGATGCTCAGCTCAATGCTGGCCAGGAGCACCAACGCGGTCAGGCTGAGTCGACGGATACTACGTGGTTCGGAGGTGTTCGCGTTCTCGACGCTAGCGACGAAGAGGGGAGGTAGGACTGCGAGTGGTGATCGTGCGAGCCAGAGGGCGAGAATCATCAACCCGAGCGAACACGCGATGATAACTGTCGTACGCAGGGTCACGACTACCTTTGGCCCTGGGCCGAGGCCGGAGCGTTCGACGACGAGAACATAGAGCGTAGGAAGTCCCATGAAACAAACGACAGCGACGACGTAGAGTGGAGAGGTCAGGTGGAGATAGACCGGAAGCAGGCCAGCCGAGAGTGCTGGATAGGCGGGAACACGAAAGAATAGAACGGCAGCGAGAATGCTCGATAAGGTGACGATGATTTGGGCGGTCAGACCTATAGGTAGGTAGCGTGCGACCTCTACGCCGAGAAATGCGGCACCACAGATCAGCAAGTAGAAGGGGAGTGGACCCTTCCTCCATGCGCTGATCCGAAAGAAGAGGAGCCCGGTCGAGACGGCGCCCACCTCAGGGACCAGCATTACTGCCTGGTTGAATATGGTTGCGATCGCTATCATGAGGGCGACGGCAACCAGTACCAGCAGACCACGAAACCAATGCGATCTCTGCCACTCGATCATGATGACCGCTGACTCCTATCAATAGGCCATCCGTTGGGGATCCTGATCGGCTCGCCATCGTGTTCACGACGATAGTCATTCAGATTGCGTAGCCATTTGAGGTGTTCGCGCTCCTGGAGTTGTATCAACCGCGATCCATCCATCTCGGCGATACGTGGGTAGGCGGCAAGTTGACGACGAGCAATCTCGACGGTGGCTCGTGCATCTCCAAGGGCGTTATGGGCATCGGTGAGTTCTACTCCGTAGAATTCACACAATGCATCGAGCTGACGTGATCCGCGGCGTGGAGCGCTAAAGACGCGATCGATGACGTAGATATCGAGTACCGGACCACGCCATCCGACGTCATAGAGACCGCGGCCGAAGTGCAGTCGAAGTTGGGCATCGATGATGCTGAGATCGAAGGAGATATTCATGCCCACCAGCAACCAGCCCTGGCGCCCCGCCTTGACTAGATCGTTGCCTATACGCTTGAGGGCCTCAGGCAAGGGTTGACCGTCGCGAGCGGCCTGCTCATCGGTGATCCCGTGTTTGGCGGTCGCCTCGGGGGCGATCGGTCTGGTAGGGGCTACCAAGCCGTAGTCATCACGTGTCTCGGTGTTGTCACACCAGGTGAGCGCGTAGGACACCGGTTCATCATCGGCCAAGGAGAGGCCGGTGGTCTCCAGATCGAAACCTAGCAGATGGGTGGTGTCGAGCATGGCATCCTATCTTGTACAAGGCACGGTTCGCGCGCCAGACGTCTGTGGTCAGTTGTGGTCAATTCTCTCGAACTGTGCTGTGAAGTGGCGGAGTGAAGCTGGTTCTTTGGTGATCCTATAGCCAACAAGCCTTTCTGCCACACTGAGAACCTCGGCACAGACTTCAATGACGTAGTCGATATGACTCTGGGTGTAGGTACGCCGTGGGATCGCGAGTCGAACGAGTTCTAACGAACTTGGATGCTCGCTCCCATCGGGCGCTCGTCCGAACATGACGGTGCCAATCTCACATCCGCGAACACCTCCGAGTTCGTAGAGCGCTACAGCGAGTGCTTGTCCCGGGTACTCGAGTGCCGGAATCTGTGGGAGTAATCGACGCGCATCTAGGTAGATGGCGTGACCACCACTCGGCCTCACCACCGGAAAGCCCATCTCGTCCAAGGCACCACCCAGGTAGGCGGTCGACGAAATCCGATAGTGGAGATAGTCGTGGGAGACGGCTTCATGAAGGCCCTGTGCGATGGCTTCGAGATCTCGCCCGGCGAGGCCACCGTAGGTTGGGAAGCCCTCGGTTAGAATTAGCATAGTTCTAGCTCGCTCGGCGAGCGCCTCATCATTGGTGGCCAGCCAGCCTCCGATGTTGGCCATCGGATCCTTCTTGGCGCTCATCGTCATCCCATCGGCGTAAGAGTACATCTCGCGGACGATGTCGACCACCGATTTTGTCGCATAACCCGGTTCGCGAAGGTGAATGAACCATGCGTTCTCGGCAAACCGACAGGAGTCAAGGTAGAGCGGAACTCCGTATGAATGACACAGATTGCTGGTAGCGCGGATGTTCTCCATAGAGACAGGCTGGCCACCACCGGAGTTGTTGGTGATCGTTAGGATGACGGCTGGAACATCCTGTGATCGCTTCTGGAGGAGCTGGTGCAGGGCATTTAGATCGATGTTACCTTTGAAGGGTGCCTCGAGCTGGGGGTCCAGTCCCTCTGGACAGAGGAGATCAACCGCTTCAGCACCGGTATATTCGACGTTCGCTCGCGTTGTATCGAAGTGGGTGTTGGCGGGCACGACTTTGCCTGGCCCGCCAAGAACCGAGAAGAGGATCCGTTCGGCAGCGCGTCCTTGGTGAGTTGGGATGATATGACGAAAACTAAAGAGATCGCGGATCGCTGTTTCGAAGATCTCCCATGACGGGGAACCGGCATAAGACTCATCACCATGTTGAATCGCTGCCCACTGGTCGCGGCTCATTGCTCCGGTGCCGGAGTCGGTCAGCAGGTCTATCATGACGTGGCGAGCCGGCAGTTGAAACAGGTTGTAGTGAGCCTCTCGAATCGCATGTTGGCGCTCGGCTATCGTTGTCATCGGAATTGGCTCAACCGAATGGATGCGAAACGGTTCGATAATCGTCTGGTAGGTCATGACAGCGATTCTAGGTCAGTCACCGGCCACTTGCTAAACATAGTCATCCTTTGTCCAATGCTCTGATGGCACAGGCGTAGTCGGTTGTTCACATAGGCGACGGAGTCATATGCCCTAGCTAGGAGCCAATCGGGTGCAAGATTTGGTACGCTTCGTGTCAGCATCGGTTCGTTCGGAAGGCTCGATGGTGTCGATCCGCAACGGCAGCGGGTGTCTGGGCGAACTGCACTCTCGTACTGCTTCATAGGTCGCGATGACTGTCGGTAGATGAGGGTGAAGTACCAGCAACCAACGATGCTCGTACGCTCAAGTTGAGCGCTGTAGCTGGTTTGGTTCTCAAGATGTAGTCTCGCACGTTGCCGCTAGCTTCTGGCCGTAGGCTAGGGGATATGGCTCCCAAGGTACGTCGTCTCTATCGCTCCTTCTCGATGATGTTGGGACTGGTGCTCCGGAACTCTATGCGTCGGCTCCGGGTTCGTCTGACCTCTACCTCACGACGAGGTATCGCTCTTGAGAAGGCGAGAGCCGCCACGGCTGCAGATGTTCGAGAGCGTTTTGCGAATACGCGTGGGCTTATGACCAAGCTGGCGCAGATGGCAGGGTATCTTGACGCCGAGGTAGACCCTAGCCTCCGCGCAGCGCTTGCAAGCTTTCAACACGACGCTCCTACCATGGAGTTCGTCTTGGCCGAGGAGACGATTCTCGCCGAGATACCGGAGTTCTATCGCTTGGTCAAGGAGATCGATCCGGTCCCGATTGCCAGCGCCTCCATCGGCCAGGTGCATCACGGGCGGCTCCATACTGGCGGGGAGGTGGCGATCAAGGTACAGTTTCCTGACGCGGCGGAGCTGATCGGCGCCGACCTTGCGAACGCTGGACTCATAACTAGCGTCCTCAAGCTGCTGTTCCCATCGATGAGCACTAAGGATATGGCCCAGGAGCTGGTGCTTCGTCTGGCCGAGGAGTTGGACTACACCAAGGAGGCCGAGCGCACAGAGCGCTTTGGAGAGTACTATCAGGGACACCCCTACATAGTCGTTCCCCGGGTCCATTTTTCACTTTCAAGTCCTCATGTGCTAACCACCCAGTTTCTGCATGGCCGACGCTTTAGCGAGATCCTTGACGAACCTCAGCACGTGCGTGACGACTACGGAGAGATACTCTTTCGCTTCGTCTTTCGGAGTCTGTACAGGCTCAGGCTCTTCAACGGAGATCCACACCCCGGCAATTATCTGTTCCTAGAAGGTGGTCGCATCGGTTTTCTCGACTTTGGCTTTACCAAAGAGTTCGACGCCGGCGAGATTGCGATCTTTGAGTCGATGATCCAGGCGATGGTGCTCGATCGAGATGCTACCCGATTTGCCAAGATCGTTTATGAGGCGGGACTGGTGACGGCCGATGATCTCGATCCTGGGGCCGTCGCCGACTTCTTTCGCGACTTCTATGACATCGTTCACGAAGATGGGCCGTTCACGGTGACCAGTGCATACGCGAGCTCCCTATTGCGTCACACCTTCGACCACACCCATCCAGTCGCCAAGCACTTGAACGTTCCACGTTCGTTCGTGGTGTTACAGCGCATCAACCTCGGACTCTACGCGTTGCTGGGTTACTTAGATGCCACCGCAAATTGGCGTGCTATAGCCAGCGAGATCTGGCCATTTGTGGATGCGCCCCCAAGCACCCCGATCGGACGGGAGGAGCAGCGCTGGTTGCAAGGACGTTAATAAAGGGGTGATGGTATACCTAGCAGAAAACCTCAATATATTGAGTAGGAAAACTTGAGTGGCAATGACTCAGAAAAGCTTGTATACTTAGGAATAGATGCTGGGCGTCCAGCATTAGTATCTATAGGTAGCGATGACTGCCGGAGATAAAGGAGGTTGATTATGGTAATGCGAGTCGATCCCTATCGGGAGTTTGATCGAATGGTTCAGTCGCTGGTTCAGCGAGATGCTCGGGCGGTGATGCCGGTGGATGCCTATCGGATTGATGATAGCTATGTAGTGCAGTTCGATTTGCCAGGAATCGATTCAGAGGGGCTGGAGGTCACCGTCGAGCGGAACGTATTGACCGTTCGTGCGCAGCGTGACATCCATCATGAGGATCGTGAGCAGATGGTGGTGGCTGAGCGATTTAGTGGCTCCTTGGAGCGATCCATCTATCTTGGCTCAGACCTCGATCCTCAGGGCGTGATGGCCGAGTACGTCGACGGGGTGCTCACGGTCAAGATCCCTGTCCATGAGGCGGCCAAGCCGCGACGAATTGCGGTTAACCATCAGTCCGCGAAGACTGCAATCGCGAGTTGATAGTGTGAACTCCGGCCCGCTCATTGCGGGCCGGAGGAATGTTTGGTCGAGCCTCGCTGCTGTAATTGGCATTGGGACTCACGAAAGGCATGAGATGCGGATTGGACTGACTGGAAGTCATGGACTCATAGGTTCGGCCCTCGCGGTGGCCCTAGGTCAACAGGGTCATGAGGTGTTGTCGATACCAAGAGGAAAGTCCACGGCCAAAGGTGGGCCTGATCTCGTAGAAGATCGTGCTTCGAGTCCTCTCTTTTTTGACCCAGATGGTGGGCCGAGCAGCCTCGATGCGCTAGAGGGCATTGACGCGGTGATCCACCTTGCGGGCGAACCGATTGGCGATCACCGTTGGGACGCGCGTGTGCGATCAAGTATCTACTCATCAAGGGTGTATGGAACCCGTTCGCTCATAGCAGCGCTCGCTGCCCTCAAGAGCCCCCCGGCTACCGTGCTTGTCGCATCGGCCTCCGGGATCTACGGCGATCGAGGATCCGAGGAGCTTACCGAGGAGTCGACGCAAGGAGCCGGTTTTCTCGCTAAGGTCGTGACAGATTGGGAGGCGGAGTCACGAACTGGAGAAGGGTTTGCGAATCGGCTGGTGTTGCTGCGTACCGGGGTGGTGCTCGATGCCAGCGGTGGACTGCTTGGACGGTTGTTGCCGCTCTTCCGTCTCGGCCTCGGTGGTCGCCTCGCCTCCGGCGAGCAGTACATGAGTTGGATCACGCTAGCTGACGAGGTTCGTGCGATTCAATACTGCCTCGAAAACCCAGCTATAAGTGGGCCCGTCAATCTCGTCGCGCCCAACCCAGTCACTAATCGCGAGTTCACCAAGGATCTCGCCGTAGCCGTCGGTCGGCCCGCAGTATTCGCGGTTCCAAGAACCGCGTTGGAGCTCGTGCTAGGTAAAGAGATGGCACGAGAACTCGCACTTGTTTCACAACGTATCGTTCCTAATGTGCTGCAATCAGCGGGATTCACCTTTGGGACACCAACCCTTGATGTAGCTCTGGCCGAGTTGCTGGCGAGATCTAGTCATTAGTGGTGTCGAGCAGGCTCCGCATCGTCGAGGCCAGAGTCGTCTCGCCGATCTGATCCAGTGAGGCTATAACCGCCTTCCGGTCCTCTAGCGGTTTGTTTTGTGATAGCTTACGAATGCCGCGGAGCTCCCTGACCCTCAAGTTAAAACCGACAATCGCCTTCAATTGGGCCGAGATGTAGTCGTCGGGACTTTGATCAGGACTCCAACCAGTGGGTGCTGGGGGCTCGAACTTGGCAGTGAGGGTGGTAACAAGTGTTAAAAGATCGTTGGCATCATCAAAGAACTCAAGTTCTCCCACCGCCTCGACTCGCGAGTAGTTCCAGGTGGGGACGTGGTGTTGGTTGTCCGCACTGGTACGGTACCATCTTGGCGAGACGTAGCTATGTTCAGCCCGAAAGACCGCGAGCGCTTCGAGGTCCAAACGTGATTGTCGCCACTGTGGGTTGGTTCGGGTGAGGTGCCCTTGTACCATGACGTCATCGCCATCGACTGTAATCAGCAGGGGGATCGCTGTGGTCAGGGGTCCATTGGCTCCAACCGTGACCAGGTCGCCAAACGGGTTCTCCTTGGCTATAGCGATGAGGGTGGGGATATCGTCGGTATAAAAGAGCTTCGCAGGTGACATGTTCTCACCCTAGCCGATACTTGACTATCGGTAAATCCGTCTGCGCTTGTTTGAGGTGAAGATGCATTCTGGGTGATCGCACCAGCGCCGCCTAGGATGATTTCATGGCTCTCAGTCGGTCTATTCATCTTGAGCGAGTGAATCAGAATTCATCGGCATCGGTGCGAATTGTGACCGTGCATGGAGCCATGGATCGCGGCGGGTCGTTTCGTGCGCTAGCAAAATACCTCTCTCCGCTGGAGGTGGTGATCTGGGATCGAGCCGGCTACGCTCACTCGCTCGATGTCGCTCCAGCAAACGTCGAGAATCATCTCGCGGATCTGAGCGAGATCCTAGATGAGAAGCCGGCTGTAGTTTTCGGCCATTCACTTGGCGGGACCTACGCATTGTGGCTAGCGTCGTTGGGTCACCCCAACCTGCTTGGGGTATCGACATTTGAGTCTCCGTTGCCAGGAGGTGGCTGGTGGGGGGAGGACTGGGATGTTGATCCACACGAGGCGGCGGCTGGGCACGTCCCACGTGAACGCGCCGGAGACTTAGCGGAGGCGTTCCTGCGGCGAATGATCTCCGATCCGGTGTGGGAGCGTCTCCCTGAACGCACGAAAGCTCTGCGGCGAACGGAAGGGCGAGCTTTTCTACGTGAACTTGGACAGCTGGTCGACGGCAGGATCAGCTTCGATCCAAGTGAGATCACGGTCGACGTGGTGGCGGGTATATCTTCACGGCCCTCGCACCACCATCGTTTTGGCTTGATCAAGCTAGTCGAGTCGATCGATGTGACCAGTTACTGCGTCCCGCATTCACGTCACGGTGCCCACCTAACTAACCCCCAAGCGCTGGCTGAGGTCGTGGTGCAGCAGTTTGCAAAGGTGACTCAGGCTTAGCTGCTAGCACAGTCGAGCCGCTCCGAAATACATATACATTTATATGCACCTCTTTTGTCTTCGCTCTCCAGCACGGTCATTTGCAAAGTAGGGGTGGGATTCCAAGTAGATCAAGGGTAATGTCGGGTTGACGGGCAAGCTGGCGGGTTGCCGCTGCGATGTTGACCCTTAGGGGCGCGGCATAACGTATGATTCCGATAGCTAGATTGCGTAGTGTTGCAAGGATGCGAGGAAGTGTTCCGGTACGGACTTGTGAGCGGTCCTCGTCAAAGGTGTTGTCGCGGACCCAATGGAGGCTTTCGATCGACCAGTGGTCTCTCACGAGTCGAAGGAGATGCTCAGGGTCTGCGTCGTCTGCGGTAAGGTCTGTGACGTAGTAACGGGTCTCGATGCTGGTGCGAACGTCATTGAGGGTGGATGACTCGCGTTCGACGATGATGTAGAGATTCGCATGAGGAAACTCTGTCGAAGCAGGAACCGGGGCACTCCAGACCCGATGACGGTCGATGCGGCCATGACCGCGTGTGCATGTCTCGTACTCTGGGTGATCGCGATCGATCTCATCGCCTACGATGACTGCAGCATTGTGCAACCGTGGCTGATTACCCTTGACACCGAAGATGTAGTGAGCCTTCTTGGATTCGACGATGAAGCTAGCAGCCTTTCTCTGGGCATGCAGTGCATCAGCGGTGATGACCGTGCCGACGATCTCGAGAGGTTCGAGCAATGGAGCAAAGGCGAGAATCTCGTTCGTCTTATCGTTTC
>NZ_JXUW01000038.1 GCF_000949255.1 Ferrimicrobium acidiphilum DSM 19497
CGATGTAGGCGATCGAACCTCCGTTTTGGAAGTAGCCATAGACAGAGAGCGGGAGCATGTAGCCGTTGACAAAGCCACCGTAGAGCTCTTCGAACTGGGTCCAGCTGGTTACTAGACGGGGTTTGGTCCCCTCAGGGTCGGAGGGATCGTCGGTCGGTGCAACCTCGGTAAAGCCAACGAAGGCGGCTATAGCGGTTGCAGCCGCACTAAGGCTCTTTTGAGAGGATGGAACCTCTTCAACATAGACCCCAGGAGCGGTATAAGTAGGCATGGTAGTAGAACTCCTCTCATCGGCAACAGTCTCAACGGCAACAGCACACGTGGTCACCGATAGCTAACCCTTGTTGTGAGGAGCTATGCGATTACCCACCCAAAGCCGGAAGACCCACCAGAGGAGGAGATCCCCTAGATGTATTAACCCCCTATAAAGGGATGACCCCCTAAATGAAAACCCCGGCCAGTTCTGGATTATATCTCAAGATAAGGGGAGTGTCAAGCGATTTAGAGGAGGTGTATTGATGGTGGGGGGATGGCTTCGATCTCGAGAAAGGCTAGGAGATGATATCGCCGTCATCTGGACGTGGCAGGCATTTGGTTGCGATAGGGGTACGCCAACAGGCCTCATCCTTCAGGAGTGGAAGGATAATCAGAGAATGTATAAAGGCCAGTTGCTTACCGAGCCAACGTCTAGGCGAACCAGTGAATCCGCAGTGAGGTTGAGCTGGAGTTCGAACGCGATAGCGGTGAAAGAAGATCGCAAAATCACGTTAGCGAGGCCTGCTCCGGAGCCGGAGGCTCTCCTAACTACTCACGAATCAGCGACGACCTCACTTACGAACAGATCAGAGAACAACACCAGTCGTACCTGGAAAGGTAATCTCGACGACTCCTCCATAGGCACAGAGACAGGTGGAGCCGGCAACTAGGGCCGGTTGACCCCCAATGAGCGTGGTGGATACGGGAATCCATGGACTAAGCACAGGGACACACGGCATCGGCGTCATAACACCGAGCTTGGCGGCTGTCGCTGCTGCGACCTCTGGGTTTGAGAGTGTCGAACACATATCGAAAGTAGGAATGTTATCAATCATCGAGTTCATGATGGTGGCCGCCGGCCGCCCCTCGATGGTCACTCCGGTCACTGGAGGTATCTGAATCACCGCTGGGGCGAGTCCGAAGCTACACATGCAGGTAGCCTCGCTCACTACCGGAGGACTTGCCATCGTGTCCGCCTCCCCTTTCTACCTACCTCTTGGCCCGATCGTTCCGCTACTGATGGAGATCCATCAAAGACCTAGAACGACTCCGCTCCTTACACTAGCAGAACGAGTGCGCTAGCGAAAGCGGACAGTGAACATGTTTGATCAGTCAGTGGGAGTCTCTATCATCCCGAAGTAGGGTCCAAACTCCGACTCAACACAGAGTCGGCCAAGCTTCTCGAGTTCACGCTGGGTGGCGCGCACAATCGAAGACATGGCAATCCGGCCATCACCGCCGTAGGCGTCAAAGGCGCTGGTGGTGCATATGTTGTGAATGGCGCCTCCGGTGAGTCGGAATGAGCGGGCCATAAACTCCAAATCGACATCATCATCCCTCGGAAAGCTCGCAGGGAGATAGCGCTGCCAGAGGGCGAGTCGCTGAGCGGCGTTAGGCATCGGGAAGTCGACCACCACATCGATGCGACGGACAAAGGCTGAATCCATATTCGCACGTAGGTTTGTCGCCAAGATCGCGAGTCCGTCGAAGGCCTCAATTCGTTGCAGCAGATAGGCTACCTCGATATTGGCATAACGATCATGGGCATCGCCGCCTTCGGATCGCTTTCCAAACAGAGCATCGGCCTCGTCGAAGAAGAGAACCCCGTTCACGCCTATGGCTTGCGTAAAGATCGCTTCTAGGTTCTTCTCGGTCTCCCCCACATACTTGTCGACTACTGTAGCCAGGTTGACAGTGTAGAGATCCAGCCCCAACTCGTGTGCGATTACCTCAGCCGCCAACGTCTTGCCAGTTCCAGACTCACCAAAGAAGAGGGCTACCACCCCCGCACCTCTCCCACCACCTGGCCTCATCCCCCACTCGTCGATGACGACGTGCCGGTAGCGTGCTCGTTGCGAAATGCTGCGAAGTCTGGACTTGACTGCAGTGGGCACGACTAGATCATCCCAGTCGGCAAAGGGATGAACTCGCCTCGTGAGACGCTCGAGCCCGGAGCTGTTCTGCAGTCGTGCTCCATCGATAAGATCGCTCGGGCGCAGCGAACGACCGAACGCAGCGGCCTGAGCGCGCCCATAGGCAACCGCGCGTGCAAGCTCTTCAGGGCGAAGTGTGAATTGTTCAAACATCTCCTCGTGGCCATCCGAGAGAGGGTCGGATCGATCGAACTTCGCGAGCTCGCCGAGCAGCTGACGACGTGCCAACTGATCCAAGATCGGTGCCTGAAACAGATGCGGGGGTCTACTCGACCAGCGTGGATCCCAGCTAACATTCCCGACCAGAACTACGGGTTGATCAGCGTTGGCAAGTAGCCGCACTCCTCCAGGTTCGTTCATGACAAGCCGATCGATGGGCCCAATCAACAGACCGGCACCTCTCATTCGTGCAGTTCGCAGCGATCTTTTCACTATGTCGACTAGGTCAGCATCAGCACCAAGATGGTCAAGCTCCACCGAGAGGATGGGCATCTCCAGGTGGGCAAAGCCAGCCGCTCCCAACGCCCTCGCGACCGATCCCGGTCGATCTATCAGGTAGACCAACCCTGTTCCGCGGCTTAACATTGCGGCGACTCTATCGGCATCGTCGGCAGACACGGCCGTGGTAATCGCCGAGATAATCTCCTCGCTAGACAGAGGCAGCGATGCATCCAGGCTCGACCCACCGAGCAGAAAATCAACGACGTCGGTATCGACCCGAAGATCGCGATGCAAGAACGGTGCATCTCGATTCTCAATCGTGATAAGCCCACTCCTGAGCAACGGTGACTCCTCCATCAGGTACTGACGCGCCAGAGGATCCTCGTCGTCGGCACCACAGAGCTCGAGTGCAAGTCCAATCGAGGCTCGTCGGTGGCTAACGTCGTCATTGATGTAGGCGAATAGGCGCTCGTAGTTGCGGGTGATGTCCGGCGCTGCGGCGATCACGAGCAGAAAACAGTCGACGGCGCTTAGACCAAAGCGGGACATCAACGCAGTGATCCTGCCTCTTGGGCTCCACTTGAACCGCTCACAGAGGTCAGGAACAACCGGAACGAGGTCGTCGAACTCAAATAGCTCTACCTCTACCCATCCGAGAGAAGATTGGCCGTCGGCCCCAAGAGCACGATCAACATCCTCCTCTGAGAGGTACAGCCCTCGGAAAGCATCTCCAGGATCGCTGCCCGCCTGCTTCCGCTCGCCCACCAATACGGCTAACCGCTGGTCAAGCAGCGCTATCAGGGTCTCGAGCTCAGCACCACCTTCAGTGTCCACAGGCCCCCACCCTATCTGCCGTCACTCGACGGCCGGCTGTCCAGACGAGATCCGCTACAGCGTATCGAGTCTCTCCTTACGTCCAACTTGGCTCTGTCCAACTTGGCTCTGTCCAACTTGGCTCTGTCCAACTTGGCTCTGTCCAACTTGGCTCTGTCCAACTTGGCTCTGTCCAACTTGGCTCTGTCCAACTTGGCTCTGTCCAACTTGGCTCTGTCCGATGCCAGCTGATCGTTCAACCACTCCTCCACGATGAGCATGGGCGAGCCTGGTCGGAGCGCAGCGAGGCATGCATGGTCGGAGTTCCAAGAGGCTCGCTAGACAGAGGCAACGCACACAACAATCAGGATCGTAGCCCTCTACCAGTCGCTAGAGCTTCGAACCCTTAGCAGATCGATGCAAAGGACCGGTTACCGACTCGAGAACACAGACGACAGATCTGTCACCCGCCGACCAACTGCCGACTGACGGGAGCATATAGGTGAAGAACAGCTTCGACTTCTGATAAGGAATGCCAACAAACTGTGCGAACTTATCCAAGCACAGACCGTTTGCCTGCGCATCTAGAGTCTGTGTGGTCGGATAGCTCGAAGAGGAGCCAGAGAGTTTGGCAATACCAAAGACCTGCTGAGTGTGCGCCAGATTACAGCTAACCACGGTGATCGAGGTGAGATCGGCCTGGATCTTGGTCGGGGGGACCAGACAATCACCAACGGCGAGCTTAAAGACCGAAACCGCCTGCGACTGGTTGGAGGACGTGAGCCCACAGCCGGAGGTCAATACGGCGAAGATAGTACAGCAAATTACCACGGCCAGACGAGACCGCCACCTCGAAGTTTTAACTCCCCTGACACCCATGTTCCAGATTCTAGCTCTAAGCCACTCGCTCCGACCGAACCTCTGAAGTATCTCAATGCCATCAAGGTTGACCGACCAGTCTGGGGTGTACTTCGTTACCCGCTGTCAAGGCCAAGAGACACGCAATGACGATCCAGGAGGAGGTGAATAAGGCTCAATGCCCTCGAATCCAGACAATGTATTCACGATTACAAAGACCATCGTTCAAGTCCTGGAGCGGTCAACAGTTTATGGATATTAAGGTTCATGAACTACGCAGTTTCTCCACTTCAATTATCTGAAACTTGTGCTAGAATCGTGTGGCCAAGAACGTGATCTAGACGCTGGGGTGTCGTGTGTTGCCGAGAAGTTCTGGGCTGTGTGCCGCAATCGTGAGGGGGAGATCATGATTCACCATATCGATGCCGCTGTGGAGTCCTTCGTACGACAGGTCGTAGGAGTCTCCGAGCACGTCGCTGATGTCGTCTGTGGCGCTCCATCATCCTTCTCGGAGGCTGGGTTGGCACGCCCAACCTTTGTGATCTACCTTTGGGATATATCCCAAAACTGGCAGCTCAATCGTGGTGGGTTTGAGGATGCAGTCGGTAGTGCGAGACCAGCTAGACGTCCACCCTCGCCAATTCTCAACTTTCGCTACTTCGTCACCGTGGTAGCTGGTGAGCTACGTGACGAACACGAGCTCCTCGGACGGTTGCTGACAACGATCCTCCTCAACGACAAGCTGCCAAAGGCTATCCTGCCGGAACCACTCCAGGGTCTGCGCATCGGGCTCGAACTTAGCAGTCAGGAGGAGGCGTATCCGACTAGCTCATGGGAGCCGGGCAAGAGCAGGCTTGGGTTGAGCTTCTGTCTGTTGGTGCCTGCAGAGATAGGGAGTTGGTTGGAGCGTGGTGCTCCTATCGAGTCGGTCTCGGTCACAACGGGTCTACATGGTATAGACAGGCCGAGTAGTGATGCGGCACCTAGTCCAGAGCCCGAGGACGCGCGGCCGCTTCGACGTCGTCGCGATGGCTCAGCCCTTGTTATGGAGGGAAAACCACAGCCTCCAAGAGAGTCAAAATGACCGCCAAGCCGACGCTTCGCTGTCGAGTTGTCGAGTCAGTCGATCGCCTTACCCCAGGTGAATCGGCCACCGTCGGCCTGGAGATCACGAACGCCAGCCCGGTCATTGACGCTATTCGCGTACACGTTGAGGGGCCAGAGGCGCTCCACTGGTCGGTTGAGCCCGATCTGATCGCTCTCTTCCCTGACGACAGCGGCTCGGTGCGGATCGAGCTCACCCCAGGAGCGGGCGTCAGGGCTGGCGAGCTCGATCTCCACATGGTGATCGTCTCCACAAGCGATGCTACGACTATAGAGAGGATCCCTCTCTCAGTTCAGGTCATGCCTGTCGCAGCGATCGAGCTTCTCGCGCAACCCACAAGGCTCACCAAACGCGCCAAGGGCAGTTTTGCAATCACGTGTACAAACCGCGGGAATTCGAGTCTAGAGATAGACCTAGGTGCGAAGGAGGCGAGTCACGCGCTGCGCGTCTCTTGCAACCCACCGACGATGACGCTCGACCCAGACGAGAGCAGCGTAGCCACCATAAACGTGCGCGCCAAGCGCAAGTTCTTCGGCAACGAGCTCGCCTACCCCATCGATTTTATCTCCACCTCGCCTGAGACACAGACAAAGACACAGGTCACCTTCGTCCAACGGCCTATGATCCCTCGAGGTGCGCGAACACTGCTCATCCTCGGAGCCATCGTGGCGGCCTGGGCGATCATTGTCGTGCTCGCGTTGACACACGCACTTGGGACGACGCCGCTCTCTAAGGTGGTGCCAGCGTCGTTTTATGCATCCTCTGCTGCTAAAGGAAAGACGGTCGCTCCTGCTGGCGCGGTGCCAAAGAGCGGCGTCGCGATCGGTATCGGAGGAACCCTAACTGGGACCGTCGATGCGACCAGCACCAAACAGGGAGTCGGCCGGTTGACGGTGCAGGCGTTCTCCGTTGATGGATCCAACGTACATCTTGTCGCCTCGGCTGCGACTGCGTCGAACGGAGGTTGGTCGATTCCGGGCCTTGCACCTGGCAAGTACGCACTGAGTGTATCGGCGACTGGGTTCCGGACCACCTGGTATCCGGATACGACCTCGTTCGCCTCCGCCAAGCTGATCGATGTGCAGTCGCTGCGCACTATCGGTAATCTACGCCTAAGCGCTCAAGGGCTCCCTGGCTCGATCACGGGGACGGTTGACACCGGAGAGAGCCCATCTCCGACGGTGACGGTGACGGTGCTGCCGGAGAACGGTGGCGTCGTTAGCAAAACCGCAGCTCCTTTGGCCACCACGACTACCAACTCCAGCGGCGGCTACACACTCGCCAACCTCCCGACACCAGGAACGTATGACTTGAGCTTCTCCTCCTCTGGCTTCACCGTGGGACAATCGGTCGACGTACTGTCCGGCGGTGCCCACTACTCCGCCAACACCGTTGTACTCGTCGCAGCCCAAGGCACCATCACCGGTACCGTCTCTGCGGCCGGACAACCCCTAGGAGGGGTCACGGTCACTGCTACTGGCTCCGGCACCAAGATAACTACCGCAACACCGACGAGTGGACCTATCGGATCGTACCTACTCGCCAACCTCCCGACGCCAGGAACGTATGCGATCACCTTCTCAGCACCTGGCTATGAGGCAAAGACGCTCGATGTTACCCTCGCTACCAACGCAACAGCCTCGAACATAGACGCAACCCTCGCCCCATCAACGAGCACCATCGTCGGCAGCGTTAATAGCTCCACAGGTAGTGGGCTAGCAGGTGCCACCGTCACGCTTACCGACGGATCGACGACGGTGACTACAGTGAGTGCCTCCTCACCGGCGGGGAGCTTCGAGCTCCCAGAGGTCTCGCCGGGCACCTATTCGATCACCGCGACGCTAAATGGCTATCTGTCCAACACCGTACAGGTGACGGTGGTAGCAGGAAAGACGGTTACCGCTCCCACGATCGTGCTTAGCTCATCATCGCAGGCAGGCTGAGATGCGCATCGTTCTAACACCGACTCGCCAGAGCATCGAACCAGGCCGCGAGGCCGTCTTCTCGCTCACAGTTACCAATACCGCGAGCGTGATCGCAAGTCATCAGATCAAGGTTTTGGGTCTCGATCCCTCCTGGGTCAGGATCGACGATGAGGTTATCTCACTTTTTCCAGATGACACCGGCTCTACTACGATCCACCTCACACTGCCATTGGGTGTTCCATCTGGTACTCGCCAGTTCGTAATTGAGGTCGAGTCACTCACGCCGCCGATCGAGAATGAACAGGTACGCGGCGAGCTCGTCATCCCAGAGCGATCCGCTATGCGACTCTCGCTCGACCCTCCGAGTACGACTGCGCCAAAGGAGGCGCGTATTGGAGTTGTGCTCCTCAATAATGGCACCTCCGAGATCGACGCGAGACTCCAGGGTCACGATGATCCAGAGGAGGTCGCCTTCAGCTTCGAACCGGAGGTGATAAACCTACAACCTGGCGAACAGTTCCTAGCAACCGGCCGCCTACGAGCAAAGCGGCCATGGTTCGGGAGCCCAAAGGTTCGAAGCTACCAGATCAGTACCTCAGTTCGGGAACAGGTTGTCAGCACTCAAGGTTCGTGGGTGCAGAGTCCCCGGCTTAGTCGCGGTGTACTCGCGCTGCTTGGCTTGGTAATAGCGGGCACCATCTTCGCAGCGGTAATCGCCGGTTCCCTCTCCCAGGTCGTGGACCGGTCAAACGCCAACAGTCAGCTCGCGCTCCAAGTCGCGCAGGCTTCACAGAACAAAGCGATCGCCGGTACCGCCTCGATCTCAGGATCTGTCAAACTCGCCACTACCCAGGCACCGGTCAGCGGGGTCACCGTCGACCTCTATCAGACATCAAACCTCTCCTCTCCCGCCGCGTCGGTAGCGACCAACGCTAACGGCAGCTACAGTTTTGCATCGTTAGCCGCCGGCTCCTATGATCTTTCATTCACCGGGGCAGGCTTCTCTCAGCTCTGGTACCCAGACAGCACCACCAGCGCCAACGGCCAGAAGGTCGTGGTCGCCAACGGCCAGAAGCGCACAGGAATCAACATCTCCATCGGCGCCCTACCGGTAACGGTCTCGGGGGGCGTGACTGGCCTCTCCCCAGCGGGTGCCGAACTAGCTCTCCAACTCCCGGCGGCGAACCCCCTTGCATCGGTCTCGACCGGATCCAACAGCGGCGCTACCGCAGTCGCAAACGGCATCATCGTCGCCAAGACGACACTGACCGCCTCTGGCAGCTTCTCCTTCACCAATATTCCCTCTCCAGAGACCTACCAGCTAGTACTCACCAAGAATGGAGATGCACCAGTCGTCCAGACGGTCACGCTGGCGAGTGGACAGAGCCAGTCTGGAATCAGCCTGGTGCTAACGCCAGGTAACGGGGTGATCTCTGGCACCGTTGAGGGTCCGTCAGGTCCAATCGGTGGCGCTACCATCGCAGCAACCGTGGGTACCGCCACTAGTTCGACGGTCTCGCTCACAACAGCTCCAAAACTAGGAGACTTCACGCTCACCGATCTCTCCACCCCTGCAGACGTCAGCCTTCAGGTCACAGCTCCCGGATATGCAGCCCAGACCTTGAGTGTCACCCTTGCGCCAAGTCAACAGGTCTCGGGCATACTGGTCACCCTCCAACCAGGCGTCGGATCCATCAGCGGAGTCGTAACCACCCCGGCAAACACACCAGCTGGAGGCGTGACGGTCACGACCAACTTTGGATCGAAAACCTTGACCACGGTCACTGCAAGCACCGGCAAGGTGGGCTCGTTTACGATCGCAAACCTCTCTGTTCCTGGGACGTACACGGTAACCTTTAGCCGACCCGACCTCTTAAGTCAGACGGTCATCGTAGACCTCTCCAGTGGCACCCCAAATGCGACCGGAGTGAACACCTCTATGGTGACTAACTCCTCCTCAGTCTCGGGGGTCGTCACCCAGACCTCTGGTGGTGGTATCGCTAATGCGACCGTGGAGCTCGTCTCCGGTGCCGCGACCTACTCCGTCCAGACTGCGTCCTCTCCAACGCCAGGTGCGTACCTACTCGCCGGGGTGAAGCCGGGAACGTACACGCTCAACTTCACCCGGGTTGGAGGGCTGCCGGTCTCCACTATCGTGACCCTCACCGCGGGTGAGAGTCTGACCAAAAACCAGCAGCTCTCTCCAGCGGCAGCCATCACCGGACAGGTTGTGCATGCTAGCTCAGGACAGCCCATCAACGGTGCTGTGATCGACCTGTATCTCTCCGCGCAGTACGCCCCAGGGGCGACCCCACTCGCGACCGCCACTACCGACTCCAATGGTAACTTCACGCTTTCGAACCTTGAGGCTCCGCAGTCCTACCTGGTCACCATCGCATACCCGCCAGGTAGTGCTCCAGCCACCTCCTACAACGTAACCACACAAGCTGGAGTGACGGTCTGCGCGGTCAACGGCTCCACCACTACAACTTCGTGTCAAATTCAACTACAGGTGAACGGATGAACTCAGCAACACCACTCTTTAACCTCTCTGTTGAGGATGTGCTCCTCGCTCCGGGTGAGGCTACTCCGGTTCGGGTACAACTCCAGAACGACATCGACGAGCAACTCCTGCTGCGGCTTGAGCTTTGGGGACTCGAGAGCGGCTGGTATCAACTCCCGGGCCCAGACCTCGCCCTAGAGGCAAAGAGCACCGTCGAACTCGACGTTGTCATCACAATTCCGAGGAGCTATCCTGCAGCCACGCTCCCGGTAACGCTTCGCGCCTCGTCCGTGGGCTCGACAACCGGTTCACGCTATGCCACCTTCTCGGTTACCGTCGGCGACGCTCGTTCAATGTCGGCGCGCCTCGATCCATCCGAGATAGAGGGGCGTCACGCCGGCGCTTTTCGAGTGATCCTGCGCAATCGCGGCCTACAGCCAGAGCACTACACCCTCTCGGCGACCACCACCTCAAACGGCATGCGAGTACACTTCGATGACCCTAAACCGCTGATCCTTGCTGGACAGGAAGGCTCGGTGACCGGCAGAGTCGTGACAAGACGGAGGCTTACCGGCTCCGTCCAGCGTCACCCGTTCGCAATCGTGGCCCACGGTAGAACTCGTCCGGTCGAACTCACCGCTGCCTTTGTCTCGCATCCGATGCTCGGATCTAGAACCTCCAAGGTTGCGGTACTCCTCGCGGTACTCCTCGTCTGGGGTGCACTCGCTTCTATCGGGATTAGCGCCTTCGACAGCAGTCTGCATCGTAGGGCTGTCGCCGCACAGACTGTACCCAATCCAACTACACGAGCTACGACAACAGCGGCGAAAAGGAACGCATCCCAAAAGGGTTCCTCACCGTCGTCGTCAACGTCACCGTCGTCGTCAACGTCAACAAAATCGCCTGCTGGTGCCAACACCCAGACCGTCACCTTGGTGGGCACCGTTGGAGGTTCCTCGCCAGGAGGTGTACAGGTCACCGCCACCCCAGAAACCGCAACTCCACCGGCAACTGCCGCGAATACCTCTAGCCACTCCCCGAGCTCAAATGCGGGCGTGATCTACGCCAACACCTCAAGTGCCAGCTTCAATGCCGCCGCTAACACCCAACTCGGCCCCCAAGTCACCACCTACACAGCCCCTGACGGGGCCTTCGTACTGGCTGGGCTCAAAGCAGGTGTCAGTTACCTGGTCACCTTCTCGAAGCCTGGCTTCACCACCCATAAAGTCCTGCTACCATCGCCTCGAAGTGGCCAACGCATCAGTCTCAGCGTCACCCTTGTCCCAGGGACTGGCACGCTCAGCGGAGCCGTCCTAGGACCGAACGGCCCACTAGGCAACGCTAAAGTTACGGTCTCAAATGGTCTTCTCAACTTTGTGACCCATACCACCTCCACCGGCTCAGGGATCGGAGACTGGACGGTCTCCCAGCTATCAACCCCAGGCAGCTATCTTGTCCAGGTCTCGGCTGCTGGTTACGGCACCCAGGTCACCACCGTTACCCTTGGTCCGTCCGCATCTAAGTCGAATGTCAACACCCATCTGAGCGCTAACGTCGGCTCCATTACCGGTGTCATCAGCTCGGCAACGACGGACCAACCACTCGGTGGTGCGAAGGTCACGGCGACCGACGGCGTCCAGACGGTTAGTGCTACCTCATTTACCGTCGGCAAGGTGGGGGCGTACGCGCTGCCCAACTTGACGATACCAGCTCATTGGATACTCACCATCGGCGGCTCCGGCTACCAGACCCAAACCGAGGATATCAACCTCAACGGAAACACAACCGTCAACACCGTCCTCTCGCAGTCAGGGGGGAACCTAACTGGCACTATCACGCTACCGTCAACGACCAAAACCAATGCGACGACGACGATAGGGCTCGTACTCTCTGGTGGTACGCAGGTTTACAAGACGTTGAGTACCTCACGTGCGCCAGGGTCATCGACGGTTCAGTACCAGTTCCCCCAGGTGCTACCGGGGGTCTACACACTCACTGCTGAGGGTTATGGATTTACCACCACCTCCACTAACGTGACGCTGACAGCAGGAGCTACGACGACATCGAACCTTTCCCTGTCCCTCGCGCCCGCTGGTGGTATCAACGATGCCACTATCACCGGAACAGTGAACGGAGCGGTCGGCGGCGCCCTCCCCTCAGTACCTATCGAGCTCAACGGTACCCAGGTCACCACCACCAACGCAAATGGCACCTACACCATTCACAACGTAGCTCCGGGAGTTGCCAACATCACCGCTGTTGGCACCAAGGTCACCACCAACAGCTCGAATGGCTACACCACCCAGTCCCAACAGGTCGATGTTTCATCAGGCGGCACTATAACCGCGCCAACTATAGTTCTCGGCGAGCTCTCGTCGATCTCTGGGCAGTTTCTTGACGCGCTCAACAATGAGCCGATTGGTCAGGCGAATGTGCCCGGCTGCACGGTAACGGCTGCCTCGGTGCAGCTCACACAGAACTCGAAGGTGATCGCTTCCGCGTCAGCGACCAGTACTGATGACTACAGCTTCACCGGAGTTGCACCCGGCAACTACATCCTCAAAGCCTCAGCTACCTGCTTTGAGTCGACACAGATCGCCGTCGACATAACCAACGGGCAAAACCTCACCCAACAGCTCGAACTCAGTACTACTCCAACCTATTCGGTGCTCGTAGAGGAGCTCATCAGCTCAGCTAATGGTTCTGCCCTGCCAGAACCGATCGCGAACGCCTGTGTCACCCTGTCTCCGAAGGGTAGCTCCAGCGGATCAATCTACGGGCAGACTGGATCCAACGGGGTCGCGAGCTTTGCCAACTTAACGCTAGGAACCACCTATTCGGTAGAGATCGCACAGTACGCAAATTCTCCTTCGTCATGCACTAGCCTCTCGGGCACCCCTATTGCCACTCAAGCAACCTCGTTCACCGCCGAACCCAACGGTTCGACCAACTCGATCTTCTTAACACCTCAGTTTCAGAGCTTCCAGATAGGCCTCAGCTTTCCGTTCATCGACACCACCGAGAGCGGATCGGTAATAGATTGCAGCATCGGATCCACGAACAGCTCTCCGTGCCCTACGGTGACAAACTCTATATCTGTAACGCTGTCGGGAATCAACGGCTACCAGGCGTCCTCGCTCGCTGGACAACTACAGCGGACTAGTATCGCTGCTACCGTCACCAAATCGAGTAGTGGCACAGAAGTTTGGAGCTTTCCAGCCAGCGACCTCGCCGGCCTGATCAGCACCTCCGCGGTACTGCATGTGACAGCCCCTGGATTCGAGGCATTCTCACAGCAAATCACGATCCCAGCAGCTGGAGGATCTAGCTCCACATCGATAAGTGAACTCCTCACCCCAACACCGGTCAGCGTCAGCGTCAACGCTCCTTCAGGTTTGTCGACCTTAGCGGTCCAGCCCAGCACGATCACCCCCGATGCGACGACAAATACGCTCTCTTCAACGACCTCGATCGCTATCAATACGAACAATGACACAACCTACAACTGGGCAGATCCAGCGACTGGACACTCAAGCGGCTATGCAGAACCTGGGATCTACCAGGTCTCAGGTTCTGGCACCGGTATCGAGCTAGTGCCAGAGACGGTGACCGTTGGGCTATGCACCAGCACCAACGACTGTAATCAAACGCTCGACCTCACTAACACAACACTCACTCTCGCTCCAGCGAACCTCCCTCCACTCTCGGCCAACTCTGCCTCAGCGACGCTACTCTGTGGCACTGGGTCACAGCTAGGAAGCCCCATTAGTTTCACCTCATCGAGTGGATCAGTACCGAGTGGATCAGTCGAGTTCGCTGGCCTTACGACATCCTCAAGCTCCCCAACCGTCACCACCTTCGGCTGTTCGAGTGGATCGTACCTGTACCAGATCACACTCGATGGAGTGCTTACATACCAGGCTGTGAACACAGTCACGACCTCGTCGACACGCACGCCAAAGCTCACCTACATCGAGGGGGCACTCGAGGGATCACCGTATGCCAACGCACCAACAAGCCCGATCCCTAACACTTCGATCTATATATGCAAATCTACTACCACTGGGACTTGCTCTTCTTTGACGAAGATCGCGAGTGGAACTAGTTCAGCCAACGGCGAGTTCGTCATTCCATCGGAGGCGACAAATCCCCTTTCGGCCACCGAATACACGATTGGGATCTCGTCGAGCGCAGGGTATGAGCAACCAACAACATCCACGATTACACCCGGCAGTCCAACTACCATTGACCTGGTAGCTACTCCGGTAACTCAGGCTTTGACAGTCACCACTGGAACAAATCCAGCCTCGGTTACTGTCACCCCTATAACGACATCTGGTCCTTCGGTTGCCGCGCAGATCGTCACGAGTAGCTGCTCATCGCAAACATGTACCGCGAGTTTCAGTTTCGACCTGGCACCAACAAAGTGGACTTTCGCAATCACCGCAACCGGCTACACCAGCTCCTATCTGGGCCCTCTCTCCTACGAGGTGGGCAGCGCACCTGGTGTACTCTCGGCAACGCTTACCCAAGACACATCAACGGTCGGGGGAACGGTCTACGTCTCCGCCACCGCGACCAGTCCCTCATCTACCCCGATCGCTGGACTGACACTCACCCTGTCGGCCACCTCAACCAACAGCACTTTCACATCCGAGACCGCCATTACCGGCCCAGATGGCAGCTACCAATTCTCTGATCCGGTCCCGGCAGGGAGCTATCAGATCACCGTCGCTTCTAGTTCTGGCTATCTTGAACAGACTCCGGTGTCCTTTGCTACCAATTTCCCGAATCCGACCGTGGACAACTTCACTGTATACGCATCAGCAGAAGCGCTCAATGTCACCATCAACTCACCAACCGGGGTGAGTAGCTCTGACCTAGTTGGGGCGACCGTAACCTTGACGGCCGACACCGCAGCGACTACGCAAATCTCCTGCTCATCGGGACACGAGCTGCTTGCGACCCCACCCGCGGCTGTCGAAAGCGCCCAGGCTGCGCAGATAACCACCAGTAATGGCAAACCCTCGTACGTAGCCTCATTCGCTAGTGTTCCCCCTGACGTCTACACCATCAACGTCACCAACACCGGCATGCCTGCTCAGCCGACACCACTCCCAACGGTCGACCTCTGCCCCGACGAAGCAAGCCCCAGCACCACCACTGTGACGGTCGAGCAAGGGGAGGTAACCGGGACAGTCACAGTAACGTTTGCATCAGGCACCACCTCGGTTACAGCAACCATCCAGGCATCGGTATCCTCGACCGCAGGTCCGGAGACAACTTGCACAGCCAGTAGTAGCACCAGCAAAACCGCTACCTGCAGCTACAAACTCTATTACCTCACCAGCGGCGTGCAATATACTATTAGTGCCAGTGCCAGTGCCAGTGGATATACGTCAACCCCGACCTCACCATCGACATCGCCAGCTACCTTTACACCATTATCATCATCAACGTCAGCCGAGAGTCAGGATTTCAGTCTTTCGCCCTAGCCCTAGGCTCAATACCGTTCAGTTACGGATTCCTCTGTGGTAAAGTGTATCTATGCCACGTTCTGGTTGGGTAAAGCCTCCCACTGATCGTCGATTATCCGATCTCGTCTCAATTGGTCTGCTCACGAGGGTGTTCCCTCCAGAGGTTGTCGATGCGGCGATCGATGATGCTGGCCGGAGGGAGATTCGTAACCGGGTTCTGCCTGCCCGAGTGATGGTCTACTTTGCCATTGGCATGGCGATGTATTCAGAGGGCTCCTATGAGGATGTCTTCTCCCAGCTCTCCGATGGCCTGTCATGGTCCAAGGGTTGGACTGAGTCGTTAAAGCCCCCGTCAAAGTCTGCACTCTTTCAAGCTCGACTCCGGTTGGGTGCAGAACCAGTGCGTAATCTCTTCACCAAGGTTGTACGCCCTTTAGCTACCCCAGATACTCCTGGATCCTGGTTCGCGACAAGGCGCGTGATGGCGATCGATGGCACGTGTTTAGATATTGCCGATACCGAGGCCAATGAGGCTCACTTTGGTCGTCCTCCCTCGAGCCGAGGAGATCGCTCTGCCTTCCCTCAGGCACGCATGGTGGCTCTGGCCGAGTGTGGAACCCATGCGATCGTCGATGCCGTCATCGGCCCCTGTACCAGCTCTGAGGTTGAATTCGCGCGAGAACTCATCAGCCGTCTTTCCCCGGGGATGTTAGTGTTAGCTGATCGGGGCCTCTATGGATTCAACCTGTGGGAGCAAGCTACCAGTACCGGTGCTGATCTGCTCTTTCGAGTTAAGTCCACCCTGTCCCCGCATCATGAACAGACCTTATCCGATGGCTCTTGGATCGCCTCCATTCGGCCTACCTCTGGGACGGATCGTGGCGGGAGAGATCCCCACAGGGTACGTGTCATTGACTACACCATCGATGGGGACGGTCAATACCGGCTAATTACCACCTTGTTGGATCCCGTCATCGCACCGGCCAAAGAGTTGGCCAAGCTCTATTCAGAACGCTGGGAGATAGAGACTACCTTTGACGAATTAAAGACCCACCAGCGAGGAGCGAGAGAGGTCTTGCGTTCAAAGTCTCCAGAACTCATCTACCAAGAGATCTGGGGACACCTTTGCTGTCACTACGCCATCAGGGTCCTCATGGCTGATACCGCAAGACATAGCGGACATGACCCAGATCGAATCTCCTTTGTCGCTGCTTTACGTATCGCCCGGTACTCTGTCGCAAAGGGCAATTTTTCCCCCGGTAGGAACAGCTGAAGCTGAACTTATCTGGGTCTTTGCCATGGACACCCTCGCGAAGCGTCTCAACCCGCCGCGTCGATTGAGCTCGAACCCTCGAGTAGTCAAGCGCAAGGTCCTCAAGTGGGCAGGCAAACGCCTGCATCATCACCACTGGCCTCAACCTGAGCATCCGCCGCAGATCTGTGTGCTAGTGCTTAACTGAACGGTATTGGGGCTAGCCAAATCTGACAGCACCTCATGTCCCGCCCCATTCCTCTGCATCCGCCCAGAAGCCATCGACATCTTCCCGGTTCTTCACATACGCATCACGATCCGCTCGCAGCAGCGCGTCGTGCACCGCATCGGCAACGCCCTGGCGCGCCGCCGCAGAGACATTGATGCCGAGCTCGAGAGCGCGCGATGCCAGCCACTTGTCTAACGTGAACGTAGCACGGGTTGAAGCCACCCTAGGTCTCAGTATCAGTGTGTGCGCGGATTGAAAAATAATTCAATGAGGGCGAGAAGGCTGAGATGTTGAGATGGCTACCTACGATGAAACGGTGGAGAACAAAACAACCCAAGAGGTGACGGTCCCACCCAAAGCAACGAGACGAGTACTCTCCCCGAGTTACAAGGCGAGGATCTTAAAAGAGTACGACTCCTGCCCCCAGGGACAAAAGGGTGAGCTCTTGCGACGAGAGGGACTCTTCTCGTCGCAGATTACCGAGTGGAGACGGGTGATTGACCAACAGAGTGCAAAGGCACTCTCGCGCAAACGTGGACCAAAGACCAATCCAGAGAGAGCTCGGCTAAGAGAGCTCGAACGTGAGAATGAGAGACTTCGCCTGGAGCTGGCCAAATCACGAAAGGTAATTGAAGTCCAGGGAAAATTATCGGCACTGCTAGAAGAGCTCTCGCAAGGGAGTGCCGAGGATCTACGAGAGCCAACGCCGCCATTGTCAAAGGAGTAGATGAACTAAGGGAGACCATTGGTCTAGAGAATGCCTGTGATTGTCTTGGTATTGCGCGTTCAAGCTATTACTACCTGGTAGATCCCCCGGTGAGAGAACCAAAGCCAAGAAAGCCGAGCCCAAGGCGTCTAAGTGATGCCGAGCGCGCCCACATCTTGGAGGTGTGTCACTCGGAGCGTTTCTGTGACTCCTCGGTTCGAGAGATCTATGCCACGCTCCTCGATGAGGGTATCTATCTCGCCTCGGTGGCCACCATCTATAGGATCTTGGCAGAAGTGGGTGAGACAAGAGAGCGACGACGCCAAGCAACCCATCCCACCCGGGTAAAGCCAGAGCTCCTAGCGACGGGACCAGGCCAGGTTTGGAGTTGGGACATAAGCAAGCTCAAGGGTCCCTCCAAGGGGATCTACTGGCAGCTCTATGTGATCTTAGACATCTACTCTCGGGGGATTATGAACTGGAGGATCGAGGATCACGAGAGTGCTGAGCTCGCCAGAGAGCTCATGGATGAGGCGATCACCAAAGAAGGCGTCGATCCGAACCAGTTGACGATTCATGCCGATAATGGAGCCTCGATGGCTTCACACAGTGTCGCGGAGTTCCTTGCCACCCTCGGGGTGAGAAAGACCCACTCACGCCCCCATACCTCTAATGACAACCCCTACTCAGAAGCCCAGTTCAAAACCTTGAAGTACCGAGGAGACTTCCCTGAACGTTTTGAAACCATCGAAGAGGCGAGGACCTTCTTTGCAAAGTTCTTCAGCTGGTACCAGTACGAGCACCACCATTCAGGCATTGCACTCATGACCCCAGCTGATGTCCATGAGGGATACGCCGAAGCGATCACCGAACGAAGAGCCGAGGTTCTCAGAGGCGCCTATCAAAACCACCCCGAACGCTTTGTAAACAAGGTTCCAACCCCACCCACTCTCAACACCGAGGTCTGGATCAACCGACCAACTGAAGAGGAGATGAAAGAGAGTCCTTAGCCGGCCGGAAGTTAACGTTTTGGATATTAAACTGATGAGTACTTCGTACATATTCTGTAGAGACCTTCCGCCATAAGAAAATGCTAGCATTAGCTGATTACACAAGATGCTAGTCACTGCTATAGGATCAGATGTCTCACTTGTCTCTTCAACACGATCGACAGCGACAAGTAAGCCGAGGCTACCGTCTGGTCCATCGCATCGCTGGGCTCTGATTGCAAAGAGCACTATCTGCGCGCGGTCTAGTGCACCCAAGGGATCCCCCTATGGTCGCAGGAAGCCACTCTGGAAACGTCCTGTCGCTATAAAATACTCTGTTATCCTTGCTAGCCTCATAGGTAACCGAAATGGCTAAGTTCTTACCAATTCGAGAGAATGTTTACACCAGCTCCTCGGCAACTACTGGCTTTGCACCGCTGGCAGGTTACATTGACTAGACGTTGAGGGCTTCCTTAAGCCACAAGTAGCAGCGCAACGAAAGAGCGAGACGTAGATTTACAAACCAACCTTGGCAAGCGCCGAACCCTGTTCGAAGACTGTCATAGGGTCGACCACTCCTGAGAAGTACAGTGCACCAGGTTCGATACGCTCAATCGTGAGTTAGTCCTTGAGAATGCTCTCTCCGTTGTCAAGGACATTGGGGCCAATGCGGAACAGGGAAGCACCTGGAACGGTGTTGGGAACTGGAGCCATAACTACCTAGACATGTATGATTGGCACAACGACGATTCCGAAGTTACCGACGCCTATCCTGGACCGATAAGCTCTGGCAATACCTTCACCCTCTATTGGTCCAATTACGGGGATACTGATGCGGCTGAGACATGACAGGGCTGGAACTCGGACACCTGGGGCCATTTAACGCTACGGATAGGTGAGGACGATCGATGAACACGAAGCGACTTCTACAACCACAAATCTTGATCGCTATCCTTCTTTTGCTGCTTCTGGTGGGCGTCGTGATCTTTGCGAATAGGTCATCTGATGGACCCAACAGTGGCACAGAGTCGATTGAGGTATGGGGTATTGTTCTGAACCAGAAGGGGACGTGTGCACAAGTTCCGCCTGTATTTAGTAACTCCGGTACGCTCTGCACTCATGCTCTCGTTCTTGGAAGGAAAGGAGAGTGTGTCATCTTCACCTTAAACAATTTCTCCCCTCACTTCGCCGATCCAAAGGCCGCTAAAATGTCAGTCTGTAAAAGCCACGGGCTTCATGCGTTGTCTTAGTCGCATCCAATAGTACTGCTGCTGGGGAAGCTGCAATTCGATGCATGTTCGAAGGTGATTACGTTAGCCTCTTACGGATGAGCCTCTAAACGCTCATTTACACTGCTAACATAGAGGTATGCTGCTCAGATTCGAGGTTTCCAATCACCGGTCGATCCTGGAGCCCGTCGAGCTGTCCATGGTCGCCGTCGACGAGGGCAGACCCTCGGTCCGGGCATTCAACCTGCTTGCTGAGCGAGTGCTGGCAGTGGCCGGCGTCTATGGACCGAATGCTTCCGGCAAGTCGAACGTTATCGAGGCGCTCGCCTGGCTTTCGATGGCCGCAGCCCGATCGTTGCGAGCTTGGGATCAGTTCATCCCTCGCGACCCGTTCAAGTTCGGCGAGGGACCGCACTCGTCGTCGGTGTACGCAGTGGAGATGGTCATCGACGGCGTGCGGTACGCGTATCGGCTTGAGGTGGACGACACCGAGGTGCTGTTCGAGGGCTTGTACAGCTATCCGGAGCGTCGTAGACGTGTGCTCTTCGAGCGAGAAGGATCCGACATCCACTTCCGGCGGGGCCTCGGTGCGTTATCTGGAACGAGGGAGCTGCTGACCGGGACCACGCTGGCGCTCTCGGCGGCCATGCGCTTCGACGAGCCCGAGGTGCAGCACTTCGCACGCTCACTTGCTGGAATCAGGGTCCTCGGCTTACGCCGTCGGGCGCCGTCACGGCGGCCGTTCGGAACGGGCATGCCCGGGGTGTCTGAGACTGGGCGCCTGTTCGACGGCCAAGGCACCTCAATGCAGTCCTCCATCTTCGACGATACAGACTTCGTTCAGCCATCGCCGCGCGAGTCCGCCTTGGCTCTGCTCCGGTTCGCCGATCTCGGGATCGACGACGTGCAGATCGTGGACGACGACCTTAACCATGGCCAAGTCACGCCTCAGGCACGACGAGAGCCACGGAGGCAGCTGAGGCTCATCCATCGCGTCTCGGGACAGGAGCTGTCCTTTGATCTCGAGGAGGAGTCGGCGGGCACCCAGACCTGGTTCGCGCTCATCGGGCCGACGTTGGACGCTCTTCGAAATGGCCGAATCCTCCTCTTCGACGAGATCGATGCGAGCCTTCACCCCCGACTGTCGGCGCGCCTGCTCGAGCTGTTCCAGGATCCCGAAACGAACCCCCACGGCGCCCAACTCATCTTCACCACGCACGACACGAGCCTTCTCAACTACCTGAACCGAGACGAAGTCTGGCTGACCGAGAAGAACCAAAGCGGTGCCACCACCTTGACCGCGTTGGCGGAGTACGGCGGCGACAAGGTACGAAAGTCACTAAACCTGGAGCGAGCCTACCTCCAGGGAAGGTTCGGTGCAGTCCCCGAGCTCGACCAGTTCACGCTGCGCCGAGCGCTCGGTCTGGTCTCGAGCGATGTGTAATGACCGCGAACCGTCGGAGGGATCGAGAGCGGCCGCTCAAACGTCGGGTTGCGGTCCGCCAGCCACGAAAGACGATTCTGATCTTCTGCGAAGGGGAGCGAACCGAGCCGGAGTACCTTGACGCCTTGAAGCGTCAACCATGGGTGCGTGACTTTGCGGCGGTAGATCTTCGGGTAAAGACTGGGCACGGGGGAGGGTCTGTACCCTCGTCTCGCTGGCGGCTGATGCACGCCGGAAGGCTCTCGATGAAGAAGGTGAGATCGACGAGTTCTGGTGCGTGTTCGACGTCGAGTGGCCACAAAACCATCCCCACTTGCGAGATGCCATCGAGCAGGCGCGACAGGGTGGCATCGAGCTTGCGATCTCCAATCCGTGCTTCGAGCTCTGGCTCATCCTTCACTTCCAGGATCACGGTTCCTGGCTGAACAACAATACTGCACGCCGCCTCCGTCAGAAGCTCGACCGATCAGATAACAAGGGAATCGATGCGGCTATCTACATGCCACTCGTTCGTGATGCGGCAAGACGGGCCGAAGAGCTCGATGAACGGCACCGCCTTCCCCCGCGACAATCCATCCTCTGGAATGCATCGGCTCCTCGCGACCATCAAGCATCGTCGCGCCACGTGATCGGCTAGGTCAGTCGCCTCATTGATCGAGACCCGCCATCGATGCCACACTATCGGTGCGGGACAAGGATGAGCAGGGCAGCGCCATGGCGGCTGCATCATGGCATCCACCCCAGATTCAGGCTTTTCCAGATCTTCGGAAATTAGCGGCAATCACTGACCAGTATTAGATACACCAAGTACTGCTCAGGGGAACTGCACAAGAGATAATCGACCATTTCATGGGTTGAAGGTACAGGGACCTGTCGACGGTGAAGGAGAGGCGGGATCTTGTCAGAGCCGGTTGATCATCGAGAAGCAGATCTGCCTACGAGGCATGGACTCCGTGCGTCAGAGGAACAAGTGAATAACCCCGGGTTTCTTGGGACAAGAGAGACCAGTCATGGTTTCCAGCCGTCAAGAGCACACGGGCACAAACATGCGCAAAGTTCGCTACTCCAACGGCGAAGTGCTTGATCCGCTTTATGAGGCTGTTCATCGATTCACTAAGCCCATTGTCACGAATGCGCTATGCCGGGCCAAGATCTCATCATGCCAGGCATGCAGTGTTCTCTCGAGAAGATGCGCCTCTCCCCGTCGCCCCTCTTCGGCGAAGTCACAGATGAGAATGGAGTGGTGAACACTACGTGGTCCACCTCAACCGAGAGAGGGTCGAGCGGAGTGGAGATGAGACAAGCGTTCATATTCCAAAGGTTGCACGTGCGGGGAGCCACGTCATTACAAAGGTCGCAGGCTTTCCAGGAGCACACGTTTCGCTGACACCCTAGCCACCTTGGGGGCCTTGTTGGGTTTTCCTGCGAGTTCACAGGGTTCAAACATGCCCTTACCTGGTGGGCCCGGTGGGATTCGAACCCACGACAAAGGGATTATGAGTCCTCAGGAGATCTGTCACTTGGGTTAGGAGGTCCACACACGGAAGATCCAACCGGCCATAGAGGCTACGGTGGGTCACTATCGGAACAGACAAGGCTATCTGCTCGTGACGACGGACCTCATTCACCGTAGCTCCCAGAACTGGTGTCATACTCTTCTGGTGCGCAACCTAATGAGCAACCAGAATGAGGATGATGAGCACCAAAATTGCCGAACTCGATAAGCCGACCACCAAGGGCCAGATGGGCCGAGGTTCTGGTTCTGGCTCGGGTATCGGTTCTGGTTCTGGCTCGGGTATCGGTTCTGGCTCGGGTATCGGTTCTGGCAATCGTGGTAGTGGGCGCAGATCTGCGCCACATCTGATACAGATACGTCGCGCCAATACGTTAGGCTCCGAACACTGCGGACAGGCTATAGTTGCGATCGCCTCCCGACCTCCCGCTCCCGGAAGACGTCTCAATCCATACGCCTGCGTCATGTCATCGCCAGCAGATGAGCGCGACGCCTGTGTCCAGAACAATGGGTAGTCACAGCTGCGGCAGAAGGCCTCGGCATCTCGTGTCAACTCATCAAAAAAGCTCTCAGTACCACAGCTCGGGCAGGTAACAGAAACACTCATCTTCGCTCTCCGTCCTTCCCATAGCTAGAGTCCAGCACTTCCCGGGAGCAACTCGGGCCCCAACCATTACTCCGAGAGGATCCTGCTCCAGGTGGCCGCACTGCCATACACTCGGCGCCATACGTTCTCGCATCTAACTCCACTATCGACGTATGGACCATCGGACTCCTCCGCCCCAGGACTTGCGATAGACCTGAGGCATTCAATTGATCGCCACCGAGGCACCCACGATCGTCATCGCTCCGGAGCTCTGGACCTGCACAGTTGAACCCTTCAAAGTGGTAGCAGCGTCTGCCTGCAACGACAGCGCACTGCTCGCATCCACCGAGATGGTAGCCGCCTTGAGCTCGAGGGAGGTTTGAGCCTGGATCGATATAGATTGAGCCTTCATAGTGATTGCACCGCTAGCGGCGACACTGATGGTCGAGTTGCCAGCGATGACGTCGACCGGTGTGTTGCTCGGGACCTGTAGGGTCAGTTTGTCCTTGCCGAGATGGATCAGATTTTGGCCACCACTCAAAGCGAGCTCGATCGCTTGGTTGGCAGAGCTCGTACCATCGAGAAACCTAAAGTAGTGACCAAGTCGTGACTGTAGCTGTCGACTCTGAACTTGGCCATTGTCGATGTCTGGAGTCGGTATTACTGACTTTGAACCATAGAGTCCACCGATTACGACCGGGAGTCTGGTGTCTCCTCCCTCGAAGGCGACCAAAACCTCGTCGTTGACTTCCGGGACAAAGACCGAACCTCGGTTGTTGCCTCCACCAATACCGGTCAGTCGCGCCCATGCACTCTCATCCTTCGAGGAGAGGCCAGGGAAGCGAACCTTCACACGGCCCTGTTTGTTCGGATCGTTGATATTGGTAACCAGTCCTACGATCAACCCCGGATGTGAGACTACCGACCCATGATTTTCAGATCCACGCCCTCCTAGACCCATCGCCGGCGACCGGCGACGATCTCCACACCGAAAGCGAAGTAACGACCCTCGATGGGGACGGTAGCTAAAGTCAATGCTCGTAACTGGATACTTGCCGTTCAGGGGACCAGCGCCCCCCACCTCCACAATATCTGTCAGTGCAAGAGCGACGGTGCCGTCGGCTACTCCCCATGCCTCCACCGAAGAGGCAGCCTGGCGATCCAGCAGGACCTGACTCAGGGTTGCTGCCTCTTCCTGTGTGTTCGCACCTATTGATGAGGTGACGATCGAGGCATCGCCAAAAGCGGTGCCCGGGCTCTCCACCAGCTTCGCCAACGGAGATGTCGACAACACAGCAGTGGACGCACTCGATGCCGTGCCGGTCACCACCTCCTGCTCATCACGATTCCAACCATCGACTACCACCTTATCCGCGTGGTAACCCGTCGCTCGTGCCGAAAACGACCGCAACGTCTTACCGAGCGTCAGTTGAATGGTCCGAACACTCGCGGGAGGAGCGAAATGTAAATCCGACCCCTCCACCCACCAATCACAACCAGTACGAGCGGCGAGCTCATCAAGGAGTCCGAGATTGGTGTCGACCTGCATCAGATAGTCGATGGTCGGAAGGCTTCCTGACACCGAAGGCGTCAGTCCAGCTGCCTGTGCGAGAGACGTAACGACATCATTGACACCCATACTCAGATAGGTGCCGACGTTGGACATCCTAGCGAGCCGGTGGCTCTGGTCGTGTGCGACTACGATCAACTCCGGCTGCTCGCCCTCTCGCTGTTCACAGCCGACCTCGGTAACTTCCCCAGTCAACAGCGGGCTCGATGCTCCCGGAACCGTGAGACTCACCTGCATCCCAAGCGCTACCGTATTCTTCGACAACAAAGAGTAGCCAGGATCTGCGAAACGAAGCACCAACCGTGCGGGCCGAGAGAGGACAAGCTCTGCATGAACCTCCAAGAGAGCACCCTGCCAACTGCTCGCTAGCGCGCTACCCGCGAGACTAATCGTGGGGCTCAACGTAACCGACATCGCTAGAAACGCTCCGGAATCGCGAGCAGGGTACCAGGCTTCACCGCAAGCGGATCCTCGATGCCATTGGCCTGTGCAATCACTCGCCAACTAGTGGCATCTCCTAGATGTGCCGCAGCAATTCTGTCGAGAGTCTCACCAGGTTGGACTCGGTGGACTCGGTGAGGTCTGGGAGTTCCAGAGGTCGGATTCTGTGGACCAAAGGCCATGTCCTCTTCATATTGTGCGAGGACTAGCGCTGCCCTGGCTCTTAGCGGCGTACCCGTAGACGAGAAGTATTCAAACGCCAGATCCACCGAGGCAACCACCGCCTTGAATGAGTGGAAATCTCCCCAGTTGAAGACGACCCACTGCGGCCTTGCATTGTTCGTACTCGCAGTGGTGCCAGGCAGCTTAGAGTCGACCTCAAGTAGCCCAACGAGTTTAGAGGTGTAGGTAGTCACTGCAGATCCTGTATCTGTGGTGTCGAAAAATAGGGTCAAGCGCAGGATACCAGTCCCGGATCCGGTGTAGCGAAGCGTCGGAGTCGCTCCACCAGGCATCGGATCGCCACTCCAATTGTTACGCAGCTGCAGAAGAAGCTCGGCAGGGTTGAACAGGCAAGGTATCCGCTCATTGCCCTCGGTCTGGAGAAAAGCCTTCGAGTCAGAAGGACTCATCGAAGTACCTCTCCTTCGTGATCAGGCTGGGGGAGTGTCATCGACAACCTCACCGCCATAGCTTTAGATACCTCACAACCCCCAAAACCACTCCCCCAGCCTCATCGATGTAGCCACGGGGGAGGAGGAATTCGTATTGGGTCTTCACTGGTGGTCTTACTTCTTTCGCTCGAGCTTCTCGTACTGGAGGGTGATCGTCTCTACTGCGACGTCGTTGGCGGAGGCCTCTAGGCTGGCGAACTCGATCTTGGAGGGCCAGGCATCGTAGAAGTTCCAACGTGCGGTCTCGGTGAGAGCGGAGTCATAGACTACTACAGAGCCGTGACGACGAGGCTTGGTACGGGTGGTGGCGGTCATGCCCTTGGTGCGTAGGTCGTTGAACCACTTCCAGATGTCGTCGTTGGCAGAATCAAGAGGAGCGATCCGCTTCATGGTGAGTTCACCATTCCACTTTGGCTTACTCATCACTTTGTGTTGGACGAGCTGACCCTTCTGGGTGCGCTCGTTGAAGTCAGCGACCTCGATCTCTACGTTTAGACCATCAACGCTGGTGACGTTGGTGACGAATGCACTGTCGATCTCGATGTAGAAGTTGGTCGTCGTTAACGGGTCGTTCTTTAACAGGTTGAACTGTGCCATATGGGTACTCTCCTAGTCCTTTGGTTAGCTGGCTACTTGCTTTTGTTGGCTAATACGGAAGATGACGAACTCAT